>JAITQA010000031.1 GCA_031289145.1 Dysgonamonadaceae bacterium
GGCGAAATTTGTAGTACCTATTTTGGAATACAAGCTTTCGATAGAAAAAGTTCAATATCAAACACAAAAGAAAATGAACATTTTAAAGAAATGATTGATGGCGGAGATATTTTCCCATATACGTATGCTATTCCGACAAAATTCTTTAATTATATTGAGAGCAATATTAAAAGCGGTGGCGATTGGAGTGTTTATAAACAGGATAGAGTTGTAGTAAGGCAAATCGGTCAAATTCCCATTATAGGAATTTGCAGAAAAAATATTCTTGCTTCAAATACACTGTATAGTATTTACCCTAAAAGCGAAAACTATCAGATATTATACCTTTTGTGTATTTTAAATTCTTCTGTAATAAAGAAATATTGGCTTTCGAAATATTCCGACAGCAAACAATTATTTCCTAAAATAAAAGGTTACCAATTAAGGGAATTGCCCATTAAAGATATTTCTTTATCCAACCAACAACCCTTTATCATGCTTGCCGGACGGATGTTATCACTCAACACCGACTTGCAATCCAAACGCCAACGTTTCCTAAAACGTTTATCCGATAATTTCAATGTCACTACTAACAAGGGGTTGCAACCCCTTGTTATCACCAACGCATTGGAGCATTTCGATACATTGGAGTTCAAACAGTTTTTGGCAGAGTTGAAAAAACAAACAAGGGGGCATGCCCCCTTGTTGAGCCTCAAACAACAAGACGAATGGGAGGAATATTTTAATGATTATAAATCAGAATGTAATAACTTTGTGAGTCAAATTGAAGCAACAGATAAGGAAATTGACAGGTTGGTTTATGGGTTGTATGGATTGACAGAGGAGGAGATAAGGGTAATGGGTGGAAAACGATGATGATATCACCGTATGGGCGAAAAATTTTTCGCCCCGACTTAAACTTTCAATTGGTCAAATCCCTGTCCATACACACCTATTACAGAACTCTGCGAAATAAATGCCGAAGGGTCTATACTCTTTACGATACGAAAAATGGTAACCGATTCGGTTTTCTTAGCCATTACGACCAGTACTTTTGCCGATTTTTTTGAGTACCATCCTGTCCCGTCCAATAATGTACATCCTCTATGTGCCTGTTCGACAATTGTATCTGCTATTTCGCCGTATTTCTCCGAAAAGATGAAGAATTGAACGGACTGCCTGGCGCCATTCAGCACCATGTCCACGGTATAAGATGTGACGCCCATCACCACCAAACCATAAACGATTTTTTCAAGACTTTGGAAAACGGCGTAGGACGAACAAATAATCAATAAGTCGCAAATCAACAAGCCTTTGCCGATTGATATATTTTTATACTTATTGATAAGCAAGGCAATAATATCGGTTCCACCCGTACTCCCCTTGAAATTGAAAACCAAGCCAAGGCCGAGACCGCACAACACGCCACCCAGGATGCAACTCATAAAGGGTTCTCCTTTTACGAGCGGTTCTTTGATGATTATTTGTAAAAAAGACAATACAAACGTAAGAATCAATACGTTGACGATGGTTTTCAAACTGAATTTGAAGCCGAATATTTTGATAGAAATCAGCAACAAAACACCGTTGATACAAAAGTAAGTGACGGCAACCGGGATTGTGCTTGCAAAAAACACAATGGCTGCGATGCCGGTTACGCCACCTGTCGTAATCTGATTAGGGAGCAGAAAACCTGTCCACCCTAAGGCATATAATACCAAACCGAAAAAAATAATGCAGTAGTCCTGAATTTCCTGAATAACAAGCGCTCTTTTTATTTCTATTTTTTTTCTTTCTTTGCCCATAATGAATAGTTATTTTTAATATGCTTCTCTGTATTTACCTTCATTTTTGTCGTCCAATATGCTCAGATAGCTCCGGTAACGGGATTCTGCAACATAATGTTCTTCTACAGCTTTCAAGACGGCGCATCCGGGTTCTCTCCGGTGTGTGCAATTGTTGAACCGGCATTGGTGCGAAAACTTGAATATTTCGGGAAAATAATGTGAAATCTCAATGCCTTCCATATCAAAAACACCGAATCCTTTAATGCCTGGTGTATCAATGATGTATCCGCCGTCCGGCAAGTCAATCATCTCGGAAAAAGTCGTGGTATGCATGCCTTTGTTGTGATACGCCGAAATTTCCCGGGTTTTTTGTCTGGAACCTGGAACAAATCGATTGATAAGCGTTGATTTCCCGACCCCGGAATGTCCTGAAAACAAAGTAGTTTTGCTTTTCAGCAAATTCAATATAAAAGACAAATCTTCTGTTTCCAAAGCTGAAATCTTGTAGCAGGGATAACCGATGCTTTCGTATAAGTTTATGAGGGCTTCCACATACTCTCTGTCTTCGTAGTTATATCGGTCTATCTTGTTGAAAAACAGTGAAACAGGGACACTATAGGCTTCCGTGGTAGCCAGAAAACGGTCAATAAAAGTCGGCGTAGTGATAGGGTAGTTTACGGTTACAATCAAGAAAGCCTGGTCTATATTGGCGGCAATCACATGTGATTGTTTGGAAAGATTGGAAGACCGGCGAATGATGTAATTCCTCCGGTCTTCGATTGCATAAATATAGGCTGTTTCTTCCTGATTTTCTTCGAGGTATACAAAATCGCCCACAGATACAGGATTGGTACTCTTGATATCTTGCAAACGGAAATTACCTTTGAGTATTGCATCAACCAAACGACCGTCATCCGTTTTTATCCGGTACAGACTTCCTGTATTTTTCACTACGAGACCTTTCATAAGCCGTTTAGACCGTCATTATTTCTTTCTCTTTGGCAAGCAAAATCTCATCTATTTTTTTAATGTATTTGTCATGCAATTTCTGTACAACCGCTTCGGTTTCTTCTCCATCGTCTTTAGGCATACCGTCTTTGACTGCTTTTTTTACGGCGTCATTGGCGTCGCGCCGAGCGTTTCTGACGCTTACTTTGGCATTTTCAGCTTCTGTTCTCGAATGTTTTACCAATTGTTTGCGTCTTTCTTCGGTCAATGGTGGAATTCCCAAACGAATAATTTCGCCGTTATTCTCAGGTGTAATTCCTACATCGGAATCCTGAATAGCTTTTTCAATCGCTTTGAACATTGATTT
Source organism: Dysgonamonadaceae bacterium (assembly GCA_031289145.1). GTDB lineage: Bacteria > Bacteroidota > Bacteroidia > Bacteroidales > Azobacteroidaceae > Azobacteroides. The sequence goes on from JAITQA010000031.1 coordinate 3,082, forward strand.
CTCCCAAGGCAAAATCGTGATGGTTTTAGCATCGGGTGTAGAAACATTGGCTACATTGGACAAAGGAACCTGGCTTCCGTAATAATCCACTCTTATTCCATCCAGAATATGTGTGTTGGCTTTCCCGGCGCGGATGCGGGACAAGGCATCTTCCAGATGCGTTAAAGCATGCAGCATTTTATCTTCTGCTTGCTGTTCTATGGGTTTTAAAGTGCTCATAATATAGATATTTAAATTTTTTACAAATGTATAATTTTTTCTTGTAAAACAAACAATTAATTATGCACTAAAGTACCGATATTTTCGCCGGCAAGTACTTTTTTCAGGTTTCCGGGTGTGTCCATATCAAAAACAATGATAGGAAGATTGTTGTCTTTCGCCAGAGCTGTTGCGGTTAAGTCCATGATTTTCAGTCCTCTTCGATAAATTTCATCATAAGTAATGTCATGGAATTTGACGGCGTCCGGGTCTTTTTCCGGGTCAGCCGTATAGATGCCGTCGACACGTGTGCCTTTGAGCATCACTTCGGTTTCCATTTCAATCCCTCTCAGGGCTGAAGCCGAATCGGTGGTAAAAAACGGATTCCCGGTACCTCCGGAAACGATGGCGATTGCACCTTGTTCCAAAGTTTCAATCGCTTCTTCTTTCGAATAGAACCGGCCAACAGGCTCCATCCTTGTTGCCGTGAAGACTTTCGCCTTGACGCCGATTTGTTGCAAAGTGGAGGCAAGCGCCAGACTGTTAATAACGGTAGCCAGCATACCCATTTGGTCGCCTTTCACCCGGTCGAAGCCTTTGGCTGCACCGCTTAATCCACGGAAAATATTTCCGCCTCCGATGACGATGGCTATCTGTATGCCCATTTCTGCTATTTCCTTGATTTGGACGGCATAATCATTCAAGCGGTTTTCATCAATACCGTATCCCTTGGTTCCGGCCAAGGATTCTCCGCTGAGTTTCAGTAATATGCGTTTGTATTTTAGCATTTGTATCACTATTTTATCTGTTTAACTTCCATTCGAAACCGTCTTTGGTATCTTTGATTTCGAAACCGAGGGCGGTCAATTCGTTTCTGATGTTATCGGAGGTAGCCCAATCTTTGTTCTGTTTGGCTTGCATCCTGATTTGCAATAACATATCCACAGCCTTGGAAAACGACTCGTAAGAAGCGTTTCCATCTTTTTGCTCATCTTTGATTCCCAATAAGTTGAAGAGAAACAAATCGAACAGGGCTTTTATCCGGTCTGCGTTCGCTTTTGAAAGCGCTGTATTTCCGGCTAAGGCGGCGTTGATAACACGGGCTGCTTCGAAGAGGTGAGAGATGACGATGGGGGTATTCAAATCATCGTTCATTGCTTCAATGCAATCTTTTTCCAATTTTTCGACCCAGGCGTCGTTATATGGTTCTCCCTCTTCGGTGGTTGTCAGCCGACCGATATTTTTATAGGCTTCCAGCAGTCGGTCAAGGCCTTTTTCGGAGGCTTGCAGGGCTTCGTTGCTGAAATCGACCGTACTTCTGTAATGCGCCTGAAGGATGAAGAAACGGATTGTCATTGGAGCATAAGCCTGGGTCAGCAAGGGATGGCTTCCCTTGAAAAATTCTTCCAGGTTGATAAAGTTTCCCAAAGATTTCCCCATTTTTTGTCCATTGACGGTGACCATGTTGTTGTGCATCCAGTAACGCACGGCCTCATGTCCGGTTGAGGCGGCGCTTTGTGCGATTTCACATTCATGATGCGGAAAAATCAAATCCATTCCACCTCCATGGATGTCGAATTGTTCACCCAAATATTTCCTGCTCATGGCCGTACATTCGAGATGCCAGCCGGGAAATCCGTCGCTCCAGGGTGAAGGCCAGCGCATGATATGTTCGGGTGAGGCTTTTTTCCACAGTGCAAAATCCACACTGTTGCGTTTTTCCTCCTGTCCTTCCAATTCACGGGTGGTGTTCAGCATGTCTTCGACGTTGCGTCCCGACAAGACGCCATAGTTATATTGTTGATTGTATTTTTCCACGTCGAAATAGACCGAACCTTCACTTTCGTAAGCATAGCCTTGGTTCAGGATTTCTTTCACCAATTGAATCTGTTCGATAATATGTCCGCTGGCATGCGGTTCGATACTGGGTGGGAGTACATTCAGGGCGTCCATTGCTTTGTGGTAGCGATTGAGATAGTATTGCACCACCTCCATCGGCTCTAAATTCTCCAACCGGGCTTTCCGGGCGATTTTATCTTCACCGGCATCGGCGTCATTTACCAAATGTCCCACATCAGTGATGTTGCGGACATAGCGTACCTTATATCCCCAATGCGTCAGGTAGCGAAACAGGATGTCGAAAGTGATGGCCGGGCGGGCGTGTCCCAGGTGCGGGTCGCCGTAAACCGTAGGGCCGCAAACATACAGGCCGACATGGGGTGAATGTAGCGGTTCAAATACTTCTTTTTTCCGGGTCAGCGTATTGTAGACCGAAAGTTGATGTTCCATAACAATTTTTTGAAAATTTTTCGAACGTTCAGGGAACAAAAGTACGGATTTTTTTAGAAAACGGCAAATCCGAAGGCATTCTTCTTCACCATAAAATCCGGAATCGGGTCAGTCCGTCGGGATAAGTCCGGAGCGAAAAAGTACAGCCGTGTTTCAGCAGGACTTCGCGGATAAAAATCAGTCCCAAACCTTGTCCGTAGGGTTTGGTGGAAAAGAAAGGGACAAACAGACCGGCTTCTGCCTCCCGGCTTATGCCTTTTCCGGTATCGGCGATTTCGAGGCAAGGCGGCTCATTGCTTGTCCGGATAAAAATAACGCCGTTACAGTCGATAGATTCGGTTGAATTTTTGATGATATTGACCAATACCTGTTGGAATAAAGACGTATCTATTTTCACCACAGGGGAAATTTCGCTTGGTTCGATAACAATTTTAATGTTTCTGTTCCGGCAGATGGTTTCCATAAACCGTTTGCCGGAAGTAACCAATTCATTCAACGCTGTTTCACAAAATTGAGGCTCAGGAATGCGAACCACGTCGGCAAAATTGCCGATAAAACGATTCATGTTGTAACAACGTTCGATGGCTATCTGCAAAACCTCGCTGAGGTCTTCCGTATATTCCATTTTTTTCAATGTCTGATCCAAAGTATCCAGTGTGGATGTGATGCCGGCAGTCGTATTATTTACTTCGTGCGCAATCATGCGGATTACTCGCTCGTAGGCTTTCATTTCGGCTTTGAATACTTCTTCGGTCAGCAATTCGATGAGATAAAAAGAATGTCGAAAACTTTTGTCAATAAACGATGAATGGGTACATTTATAGATATTGGCGTCATTCAAACGGATGATTTGCGATTGGTCGGGTTCTATCTTTAACAATTCAGATACCAAGGGATTATCAATCTCCTGCAACGATTTACCGATGATGTTTTCTTCGGAACGGAATCCGAATAGCTTATAAATTACCGGATTGGCCGATAAAATCCGTTCATCTAAATCCAAAATAATAACACCTAAGGGTGAAACTTGGATGACCAAATCAAGGAAATGGTTTTGTTCGCGCAAACGCAGGCGTTCGTTTTTTAGTTGCTCCATCATCTTGTTGAAAATGTCCACAATCCGGTCGGCGTCCGACTGGCCGACACGGCGCAAACGGGAACTGAAATCCTGTTCTTTCAGTAAATCCATTCCATTTCCGATGATTTGTAAAGGTTTGATAAAGTGAAGGTAAAAGATTGCAAGATAAATCGCCGTGATTACAATCAAGGCTTCGACCGCCAAGAACAAATAAGTCGAGGAGGAAGTGTAAAAAACTTTGTAAGCGGTTATTGAAAGAATCCCAACCAACAATGCAGATAATATTTGGAACAAGCCTTTGAGTTTCATGATTTAATCCCATATTTTTCCATTCTGCGGTATAATGCCGCCCGGCTGATGCCAAGCGTCGAAGCGACTTGCGAGAGATTTCCCGCATGATTTTCCATCGCCTGCAGGATAGACTGTTTTTCCAATTCATCCAATCTCAAACCTTCTAAAGAATGATTTTTCGACAGAGGGGATATTGTATTTTGTACAATAAGGTCGATTTTGTCCAATACGTTTTTTCCAGAAACCAGCATTGCACGCTCTATCAGATTTTTCAATTCGCGAATATTGCCGGGATAGGGAAGCGATTGTAAATAAGCCAATGCAGCCGGGGTGAACTCCGGTTTCGGCAAACGATTGGTCTTTGCGTGTTTATCGGCAAAATATCCGGCGAGAAGCGGAATATCTTCCGTTCGTTCGCGAAGCGGAGGCAGGTGAATCGTTATCAGATTGATACGATAGAATAGATCTTCGCGGAAAGTGCGGTCGGATACTTTGTCTTGGAGATTACAATTGGTTGCACTCACTATGCGGACGTCAACTTTACGGGGCCGGCTGTCGCCCAAAACCTCGAAAGTCCGGTCTTGCAGTACGCGCAATAATTTTACTTGACAGGAAAACGCCAAATCGCCAATTTCGTCAAGGAAAATAGTGCCTTTATCAGCCATTTCAAAACGCCCGGTACGGTCAATGTAAGCATCGGTGAACGCACCTTTTTTGTGTCCGAACATTTCACTTTCGAAAAGGCTTTGTGAGAGTCCTCCCAAATTGACTTTTACAAAAGGCGCTTTCGCCCGGGTACTGTTGGCGTGGATGGCTTCGGCAATCAGTTCTTTGCCGGTTCCGCTTTCACCGGTAATGAGGACGGAAGCATTGGTTGGGGCAATCCGCGAAACAATTCCGAGCGCTTCGGTCAGGGCGGCGTTTTTCCCGATAATTTTATCGAAGCGGGAATCTCCACGGTTGAACGGAAGGCTTTCTTTTTTCTTCTGTTCGCTTAGCTCCAGCGTTGTCCGAATGACATTCAACAGTTGTATATTATCCCAAGGTTTTGTCACGAAATCGGCAGCGCCTGCACGCATCCCTTCGACTGCTAAGGAGATAGAACCCCAAGCTGTGATAAGGATAACCGGCGTATCGGGCTGAAAAATCTTTACCTGTCTCAACAGCTGAATTCCTTCCTCACCAGACGTTTCCAAGCTGAAGTTCATGTCCATCAGTATCAGTTGCGGTGCAACCGAACGAACCATATCCAAGGCTTCTTTCTGACCGGTAACCGCCTGTGTGTCGTAGCCCGCCCGCTTTAGTAAAAAACCGAGTGAGGAACGAACGGCGGCATCATCGTCTATGATTAGTATCATCTTTCAAATCTTCTATTGCATTTTTTGTAAAATTCAAATTCATGGCTGTGGGAACATTGCTCTTACTTCCTCCATTGTATAAACTCGTCCGTTTTTAATTGATTATCCATACCGCAAAGATAGCGTTTTTTTACAATAATTCAATCGCTTTCAACAAACAAGTTATTTTCTCACAATCACTTCAAATTCCGCATCCAGCGTGTTGTTCGTCAGGAAATCATAGAGTGTCAAGCTGCGAATGTTGTAATAATAATTCCAGTATTTATACAATTCGACGATGTGTTTCAGTTTGGTCTCGTCTTTCGACCGCTGGGCGTCGTTCAAATCGAGGACGCTGATTTTCCCTATCATAAATGTTTCGATGGAAGTGTTGTAACGTTTGTCGGCAATTCGGTCGGCTTGTCCGGCGATTTCCAATTGACCGGCTTGATTGTTGAAATTTTCTACTAACAAAAAGATATTCTGATTGAAAGTCATTTGTTCTTGCTTGGTTTTTGAAAGGATGACTTCACGGTTCGATTCGGCGACTTTTACTTTGCCCTTGCGTTTTCCCCAATCCAGAATCGGGATACTTACGCCTACTTCCACCACTTGATTTCCGCGAAGTTGTTCGTAAGCCGGCGTCAATGTCCGGTCTTTCCCTGTGTAACCAACCGATGCGAACAGATTGATATTGCGCTGGTTTCCTTTGGCGGAAGCCACTGCATAATCGGCTTCCAATTGACGACGCAGGATATTCCGGGCAAAAGCATTGTTTGCCTGCGCTTTTTCCAACACATCGGCGTATTGCATCCGCAAGGAAGGGAGTGTTTCGGGTATGACGGGCGCTATTACATCCTGCTCGCTCAACGAGAGAAACGACCGGAGTTGGAACATGCAGGCATTCAGATTCGATTGCGCTTCGGTAACAACGCCTTTCGCCTGTAAAGCCGAGAGTTCCAATTGCATCAGTTCGCTTTCGGAGATAGATCCGATTTTCCGTTTGGCTATGGCTATCTCGTATAGTTTGCCGGCATTTTCCAGATTCTGCCGGGCAATATTCAGGTTTTCACCGGCATGTAAGAGATTGAAAAAATAGGAGATAGCCGCAAGCGTTACTTCTTCCGTACTTTCGATATAAGCCGCCTTGGCCGCCTTGTAACGAAGCGGTTCGATGCGTCGGTTCCATTTTTGATTACTGACTCCGAAAACGGGCTGTATGAAAGTGATGCCAATAGGAATGCTCATGTATTCGTTGTAAGCGCCCGTTCCCAGTTGACGGGTAAAGTCGAGGGAAGAGTTCAGAGAAATCTTTCCGCCTGTCAGGGCGATGTTCTGGTCGATGGAGATAGCTCCGTTCAAACCTAACCAGTTGTTTTGAACGTAAGTATAAGAACCGTCCGACTGCTGATATTTGCCGTAATTGTTATTGTATGAAGGCAGCGTGCCGGTAAAATTCACTTCCGGCAGTTGGTCGGCTTGGTAAGTCCGGTATTCCCAGTAAGCGGTTTTCAGTTCGTTTAGGGCTACGGCGGCATCGACCGATTGCAGTTGCGCCAACTGGATGGCGTCGTTCAATGTCAGCCGGAGGGTGTCGGTTTGCGCTTGCGCTAAGAAAGGCAAGAAAAAGAATGCGACCATCAGGGGATTGCGGGTCAAGCCCGCAATGACAGAAAAAATACTATTCATAATGCAAAGCTTCTGCGGGTGGCATGGCTGCTGCTTTACGGGCAGGCAACCAGATAGCTGCGATAATAACAGCGGACATTATCACCCAGGTTATTCCGTTTGTAATCAGGAAACGAAGGAATATCCGGTCGGGTAGATACGTGGTATCCAAATTTTCTCTGCCCAGCGTTTCTATCAGACCGGCATATACAAGATTTGCTTCGACAATCATTGCCGGTAGCATAGCTATTGTCAACAAGCACAATCCTTCTATCAAGAAGATATTCCGGATGTTTCGATTCGTTGAACCCATCGCTTTCCGGATACCTGTTTCTTCCCGGCGGGTATGGATGCGATACCAAAACGTACCCATTACACAAAGTAAAATATTCAACAGGAAGAAAATCATCAGATAAGTACGTTGCCTGATTTCATTGGTCATACCAAAACTGTTTTTTGTATCTGTTGCTATTTTACCGTAAGAAACAATGCTTTTCAGATAGAAATTGCCTATTTGTAAACTATTTGTCATCTCTTTTTTAAAGGCTTCCTTGAAAGAAGCATCCGGAATGGAAGTTTTGCTTCGGATAGAAATCTTCACATTTCGCAGATTGCTTGAATCGCAACGAAAAGCCAGATAGAATGTATTTTGGGTACGCTCGTAATCAAAGCGTTTGATATCATCAACGATTCCGAGTACTACATAATTTTGGGTTTTGTTCCCATCGGTAAGCTCTTTTCCTGTTGCCAAACCATCAGGAAACAATCGTTTGGCTACCGAATGTCCAATAACGATTCCGTTCGGGTTAGACCAATCGAAATCGCTTGTTGAAACAGGCGTCTTGCCGTTGTTGGTTGTATAGCCGAATACACGAAAAAAATCACTCTGAGGGTCAAGCCTGATAGCTTGCCCGTTTTCATAATGACTTGTATCATTCAAACTATAGAAACCCCTTACATGATAACCACCGCTTCCGGGTTCTGAGCCTCTTTCTGAAATAGATATAGCCTCTATGTCCGGATAGTTCCGTATCGTTTGGAGAATACGGGAGAAATTTGCTTCCAGCGCTTTGCCGGCATTCTCTTCGGAGCGGTATAGCGGATGCACGTCCGGATATTCAGCAAGGTTTACCTGCCATGTATGCCGGATATCGCGGTAATTGGGAATGCTGTAATTATAGCCGATCACAAAGAAATAATCCGTTATATTCCATGCTAATATAAATACCAACGATAATTCGGCTACAATCCAACTGTTGCTTCGTTTCCTGTTCAGGATTTGTGTGAAAATAGACTTTAACATATTGGTTTATGATTTAGCGTTTAACGAATGAATAATTTCCCTGTGCGAATACTGCCATGCAGGTATCAGGGCTGAAAGTAGATTCAAGAAGAAACAAATTCCCAAAGCAATGGCAAATACCGGAAGATTCAATAACATGGAAGGAGACAACACCACTTCTGTACCTTCGGGAGGAATATCTATGAAGGTATTTCCCAACTGCATAACCGAATTTCGTCCAAGCAGGATAAGAAGGTAAGAAGACAAAAGCCCTATTAATCCTCCCAAAACGGTGAACAGGAAATTCTCCGAAATAATTTGTCCCATCAGATTATGGATTGGCGCACCAAAAGCGCGGCGCACACCCATTTCTGCCATGCGGCGTTCCATTCGCGAATCGGTCATGCCCGAAAGGCTAACGGCGGGTATCAACAAAAGGATAAAAAAGACGAATCCGTATTGCAAGAGTATTTTATTAAAATTCGGCGTATCGGTTGCCCAATAGCGGAAAACGCTCTGCCAATGCCGGTCGGGTTGTCCGTTTACGGTAAATTCCAAATCGCCTAATGTTTGGTTGTAGCGGTTTATATTTTCTATTACTTCCTGTCTGACCCGTTCTACATCGCTTGTGGAAGGCGCCAGAATATATGCTTGCATCTGTCCCAATGAGCCTCCGTTGCCGAATATTTCTTTATGTTGAGGGTTAAGGGTGTAAGGTATCCATAGTTGGGCATACGTTCGCTGCATAGCATACGAGGCATCTTTTACCACACCGCAGACCCGGAAAGAACGAAAGTCCAGACTAATTTGTTTACCGATAACTTCCGTAGTTCCAAACAGTCGTTTAGCCAACGATTCGGCAACAACCGCCACAGAGATGCCGGACTGAAAATCGGCGTCGGTAAAAGGCTTCCCGCTTACGAAACGAAACGGGAATACGGTCCAGAACTTTGTATCGACCTGTTTTACCGTAACCGGTAGTTGTTCTTTGCTTCCATCCGGCTGCACATAATTTTCTTTGCTCTCGCCAAACAGGGCTGTGACGGCTTCCGCACTTTCCAATGATTGGAAACAGGTTTCTATAACAGAGAGAGAAAGAGAGCTTGACCACCAGCCACCTTCGTCGTTTTTGAATTTTTCTACACCGGAGTCAACTATCAACATCCGGTCGCGGTTCGTTTCCGGATAGATATTGGCTATTTTGATGTAAAAAACAATCGACAAGACCATGACTATCGTAATCGACAAACCGGTGCCGATGATGTAGATGGAACTGAAAAGCTTTTCTTGCTTGATTAAGTTCCATGCTTGTTTGAAATGCAGACCTCTCCCCCAACCCCTCCCCACAAGGGAGGGGAGTTGCTTCAGCGCATTTGTGAGTGATACTAAATTTTTTTTATTTTTCATACCTGAATAATTAATTCGTAGACAATTTGTTATACCGACCTCCCCTCCCTTGTGGGGAGGGGTTTGGGGAGAGGTCATTAACTAATCTGCCGACCATCGAAAAACCGGACAGTGCGGCTGGTTTGTTTCGCCTGATGCTCGTTGTGCGTAACCATGACAATGGTACGACCGTCTTCCTTATTCAGTTGATGAAGAATATCCATGACTTCGATACCCATTTTGCTGTCGAGATTACCTGTCGGTTCGTCGGCGAGGATGATGTTTGGGTTTCCCACGATGGCGCGGGCGATGGCGACACGCTGGCATTGTCCGCCGGAAAGTTGCGTAGGGAAATGCCTCATCCGGTGACTGAGACCGACTTTTTCCAATACTTCCTGCGCCGCTTTCCGCCGTTCGGACGAAGAAGTTTTGCGATAAAGCAAGGGTAATTCCACATTGTCCAACACATTCAGGGAGTTAATCAGGTGAAAACTCTGGAACACAAATCCCAACTGCCGGTTGCGGAAAGCCGCTTGTTGTTTGTCGTTCATATCGGCGGTTCCAACGCCGTCGATTTCCACCACGCCGGAAGTCGGCGCATCCAGCAATCCCATGATATTCAGCAAAGTGGATTTGCCACATCCGGAAGGTCCCATGATAGAAAGAAATTCGCCTTTCCGGACTTCCAGATTTACATTTTCCAAAGCTACCGTTTCGATTTCTTTTGTGCGGTAGATTTTTTCTAATTGGCTTAATTTAATCAT
>JAITQA010000129.1 GCA_031289145.1 Dysgonamonadaceae bacterium
TACACTTTTAAGGCGCTTTTCACTATCTCGAAAGACGTCAATCCACAGCGCAACCTGCTGTTTCAATGCAGGGCGACTTCGTTCGACGGGATATTCAAGTTCTACCGTTTGGACAAAGGTTTGGTGGAAGGCCGCGGCACGATTGTCGTCACAGGAGACCAACCGGTTGATGCTCAGATACGGATATTCTACCGCTACAATGTCAAGGGTGAAGTCAAGTTGCGCAGCCTCACGTTAACGCCTTCCGATCCGATACAACCCCGTTGGGTGCGCTTCGGCTGTACGGAAGGGAAGCTGAAGATAGAAGACATAGCACATGTGGCCGAACAGGCGGCTAAGGACAAGGTCGATCTGCTGCTCTATCCCGAAGAGGTAGGGCAAGGGAAGGACGATGCCAGCCAGAGCGACTTGATACTCAACCTGCTCTCCAGCCTGGCTGCCAAACACAAGATGTATATAGCCACTTCGATACTCCTTTTCGACAAGACCGACGGACGTAAGTACAACCGTGGCGTACTCTACGACCGTCAAGGAAAGTTGATAGGCGTGTATGACAAAATACATCCCTACAGTCCCGAAGCCAACGATCGGGCTGTTGTGCCGGGCACAAAGACGGATGTGTTCAAAACCGATTTTGGGAAAGTAGGTATGATCATTTGCTTCGACAGTTGGTTTACCGACGTCACCGAACTGTTGGCCTTGAAAGGCGCTGAAGTAATATTGTTTCCTGTGGCAGGTTACTACCGTAGCATTTTGCACGCCCGCGCCGCCGATAACAAAGTGCGCTTTGTAGCCAGCGTGTTGAGCCGGGGACAGCACTACGGTATATTCGATACCGCCGGTCGTGACATTCAGGACTTGGAAAAAGATCGGTCGGTAGGCATACTCACTTTGCCGGTCAAGCCGTCTAAGGACATCCGTACTTTCGATGTGAACGGTATCGGATTGCTTTGTGCCGACCTCGATTTGAACTGCTCACCCTCGCCCCACTACAATGGCGGCACGATGCTCGAAGCGCCAGGCGGCAAACGCAACCGCACCGAACAGACTCTCTATCTGGATGACGAAATAAAAAAGGAAAAAGAACGCTGGTGGGAGGAAGAATAACATTAATTAATAACATTATATATACAGTCAAATGAAAAAAAATCTATTATTTCTCTGTTCCTTATGGTTTATGACAGGAACAGCTTGGTATGCACAGGCACAGCCGGTGCAACGGTTAGTGGAGGTAGTCGTGTCTCCCGATCATGCGGATTGGAGATACAAGTCGGGCGAAGAAGTTACCTTTTCCGTGCAGGTTTATCAGTTTAAAAACTTGCTTAAAAATGTAACTATAGACTATGAATTGGGGCCGGAGTTTTTTCCGACCACTGAAAAAAAAGGCGTCGTGTTGAAAGACGGTAAAATCACCTTGAAAGCGACCATGAAAGAACCGGGATTCCTGCGTTGCCGGGTGACTGCCAAAGTAGGCGGTAACGACTATGCAGGCATGGCGACGGCGGCTTATGACGAAACGAAAATACAGCCTGCCACCGCCGACCCCCCGGATTTCGACATGTTCTGGGCGGACGCCATTGAAGAAGCCCGCAAAACACCCTTAAACGCGCAGTTCACCCTGCTGTCTGAAAAGTGTACTTCGACTCAAAATGTGTACGAAGTCAGTTTTCAGAACGAACGCCCCAACTCGCGCATTTACGCTATTTTAATTGTTCCCAAAAAACCGGGCAAGTATCCGGCCATCCTGCAAGTGCCAGGCGCAGGTATCACCCGGTACAACGGAATGAGTTATGGTGACAACATCATCTCCTTACAGATGGGGATACATGGGATTCCCGTCACACTGCCTCAAGAGGTATATAGAGATTTAAGTGGCGCCGCATTAAGAGGTTATACACGCATCAACAAAAACGACAAGAACGCCTATTACTACAAGCGCGTCTATCTGGGCTGCATACGTGCCATTGATTTTATATACTCCCTTCCGGAGTTCGATGGCCAAACCGTAGGCGTGGCGGGCAGCAGTCAGGGAGGAGGGCTGTCCATCGTTACAGCCGGATTGGATGCACGTATCCGCTTTCTGGCGCCCCGCTGTCCGGCCCTTTGCGACTATGCCGGTTACCTGAAAGGGCGTGCCGGTGGCTGGCCGCATTATTTCCAGACGGACAAGCCCGCTCCCGGTGAAGTGGAAACCCTGGCTTACTTCGACGTGGTAAACTTTGCCCGCCGCGTAAAAGCCCCCGGCCTCTATTACTGGGGATTCAACGACACAACATGCCCGCCTACCTCCATGTATGCAGCTTACAATGTCATCCAAGCTCCCAAAGAGTTAAAAATATTCCCTGACGCCGGACATTGGACTTATCCGGAACAAAATGTCCTGTCCATCGAATGGCTACGGAAACAATGCGGAAAATAAAAATTTAAAGGTCGTTAAGGTCATCAAAGTCGTTCGTAACTTTGATGACCTTATTTTATATTTTATTTCGGTAAATCGGATATTATACGTATCTTTACTAAAGAATAAACAATTACGTATGAAAGAAAATGAAACCATTGATTTGCTCTTGCTGAACATCGCTCGGAAAGAACATGATGCGGACTGGAACTGGAAATATGTCAACAGTCCCTTTGCCCGCTTATACATGGTCGAAAGCGGTTCGGCTCGCATCGTCATGCCGGACGGCGTTCACACCATCCGTCCGGAGTTTCTCTACCTGGTACCCCCTTTTGTAATGCACAGCTATGAAAATCCCGATTTTTTCGTCCTTTACTATCTTCATATCTATGATAAAAACAATTTGCTGGATTTACTGGATTTTCCTTTTGAGGTGAATGCAACCGAATTTGACTACACCTTGATTAAACGGTTGCTTTGTATTAATCCCGGCAGGGAATTGGCAACATCCGACCCGCTTATATATGATAACTTCCAAAACCTGATAAAAGGTATTTCCGACGTAGATAAGTTGTCGATTCATCATGTTATGGAAACACGCGGCATTCTGCTGCAATTATTTTCCAAATTTATGGAAAAGGCTTCCACAAAACAAACGATTACCGACGAGAGGATTATAAAAGCCGTTAACTATATCCGTACCCGTATTGACTCCAATATCAGTATTGAAGATTTGTCCGGTCTTTTCTACCTGACTAACGATCATTTCATCCGGCTATTCAAAAAGGAATTGCAATGTACTCCGCTTCAATACATCAACCGGAAGAAGATAGAAAAAGCCCAATTGCTGCTGACAATGGGAAAAAGTACCGTAAAAGATATCGCGCTCAGCCTTTCTTTCAGCGATGTTTCTCATTTCTTTAAGACATTCAAAAAATTAACGGGCGTTTCACCCAATCATTTCCAGCAATTACAGAACAGGTATTGAAATGCAATTCAACGGTTTTTCCCCTTTTAAAACATCCGGAAGCGCTATACCTCGCATTTGTAAACTATGCATCCAACCGGCTATATCCGATGCTTGCAGGGTGTCAAGAATCTCACTAAATTGTGCAATTTCCTGCTCGGAATAAGCATCGGAAGCATGTGTTTTAAAAACGTCCAATTCTTCGTCATCGTAATAGACAATTTCCGGGGATTGGGTATCCGGCAACGATTCTGTTTCACATATCGCCAATAAGCCACAACTGCCGCAATTTCCGAGTACATTTCTCATCGTTCAATTGTTTTTTGAGGTCAAATTTCTGTTATGCTAAATCCCATTTTTTTTAATTCGCTCCAAAATCCCGGATAAGATTTTGAAACCACTTCGGGGTCTTTTATCCTGATTTTGCCGGTTTTCAGACAGACTGGAGCAAATGCCATTGCCATCCGGTGGTCTTCATACGTGAAAATAAGCGGTTCCAAATCCGGTCGGCAACGCTCCCCTACCCACTCCATGTCCGCAGTACCTGCTTTTACTACATACCCTAATTTCTTTAGTTCGGTTTGCAAAGCCAAAATCCGGTCGGTTTCCTTTATCCGGAGACTTTGTAAACCGATGAACCGGAAAGGAATATCCGACAAACAACAACTAACTGCCAATGTTTGTGCAGTATCCGGCTCATTGGTGAAATCATATAGCAAGGTCTTGTGGATTGCAGTCGATGCGGGAATGTCGGCACAATTTGACAAAACAATTTTTCCCGGCTGAAATTCCGTCTTTATTCCGAATTTTTCGTAAATTTCCGCAATTTTTGCATCCCCCTGTAAACTGTTATTCTCCAAACCGATTAATTCAATCTTTGATTTCCCAAAAAGTAAAACCATTTCATACCAATAAGATGCAGCAGACCAATCACTTTCGACCTGAAAGGGCAAAGGCCGGTAATTTTGCGGCGCAATCCGGATATTTTTCCCATCCCAAAAAGTTTCCATCCCAAAAACTTGCATCAGCCGAAGGGTCATTTCAATATACGGTTTGGAAATAATATCGCCTGTTAAACGGATACATAAACCTTGCGCCAAACAAGGAGCAATCAGCATCAAAGCCGAAATATACTGCGAACTGACACTTCCATCCAACCGGATACTTCCTCCTTTCAAATTCTTTCCTTGAATACGCAAGGGGGGAAAACCTTCTTTGTCGATATAGCTTATCTCACCGCCTATCGCCCGCAAGGCTTCGACCAAAATCTTTATCGGGCGATTTTTCATTCGCTCTGTTCCGGTAAGCGTCCAATTTCCGCTTAACTGAGAAAGATAAGCCGTCAAAAAACGCATAGAAGTACCTGCCGCTCCGATATCAAAATCCGAAACATTCGATTCGAGCGCTTTCTGTAAAACTTTCGTATCATCACTGTCGGAGAGATTTGCGATAGGATATGGGCTTTTACTTAAAGCATTTAGGATTAAAACCCTGTTACTTATACTTTTAGAAGCCGGCAAACCAACCGGGCCATCTATATGCTGTGGAGGCTGAATTGTATAAATCATATCTTTCAATGTCAAAGAGGCAATACATTACTGTGCAAAGTTAAGCAATTATTGCACATAAAAAAACCTTGATTAACGAAGATTCGCTTCAATTTGATGGAGTATCATTTCCGGTGTGATCTGATAAAGACAAGCGTAATCACCTCTATAACAACTCTTATTCCCATAAACCGAACAGGGTCTGCAAGGCAAATCTGTTTGTAGCGCATTCTCCGGACATTGATTAAATCCATAAAAACCGGCATAAGGATGGGTTGCTCCCCACACCGAAACAACAGGCGTATTCACCAAAGAAGCCAGATGCATATTTGCCGAATCCATGCTGAGCATCACATCCAATTGATTCATTAGCGCAAGTTCATCGGGAAAAGGCATGCGACCGGCAACGGATTCCAAATGTGCATATTTTTTTGTCCAAGTCTCCAAAATCGCCTGCTCTTCCTCTCCGCCAAACAAAAATATTTTTGTTCCCGGACGTTCACTCAAAAGGCATACAACTGTTTCCATTTGTTCGAGAGGATATGTTTTGCCGACATGTTTGGCAAAAGGCGCAATACCAATCCATGTTTCTTCCTTTTCTTTTTTCCCGGAAAACAAAGAGGTAAAAGACAAGGAAGCATCGTATCCCAAGTCTGCAAAAACTTGTTGATAACGTGCAAGCGATGTTTGCAGAGGCTGTAGTTTTTTGTGATTTTCCCGGGTAAGGGCAGCTTTTTCTTTCCTGCCTTTATCAATCAATGCAATTTTCGCACCGCGCAGACGGAAATAAAAATCAATGACGCCCGACCGGATAACAGCGTGTAAGTCTGCAATATTAAGCGTTGTTCCGGCGGACGCTCCGTCGGCGAAACTTTTAATTACATTTTTTATATCCCCGATACCGCTCCACAATCCTATTATCCCTTTGTGCTTCCCTTTTGTGAGTACCGGAAAAATTTCCAGATTGTCCGGTTTGTTAACAAACAGGGGGTATAAGGGTTTTTTGGTAATCAACAGAAATTTGTCATCCGGATTTTTAGTCGCTACAGAGTAAAGGACAGGAAGAAGAATCGCTACGTCCCCCAGCGAAGATAAACGGATAACAAGCGTTGTCGCCATATTTATTTTTTTCCGTAAAGTACAGGATTCAGATTCGGATCATTGTACATTTTCATCTGTTTGTACACTTTCATGTATTTTTCCCCCGATTCGATATCAGCTAAAAGTTGATTTATCGCCAGCGACAAATCGCTCCGCTGTGCTAAAAGGATATTCAATTTATCCCGACAAACGGCTTTATGCGCTTCGTCTACGTCATTTCTTTCCGTTTCCAGCTGCATGTGATAAATTTTTAAAGCCAGAATAGACAAACGGTCAATAGCCCAGGCAGGACTTTCCGTATTGATTGTCGCACCTTCGGATAGAGACACATGCCGGTATTTCTCTAAAAAATAACTGTCAATCAGTTCTACCAAATCCGTTCTGTCCTGATTCGATTTATCAATCCTCCGCTTAATCTCAAGCGCTTCTACAGGTTCAATCAACGGGTTTCTGATAATATCCTCCAAATGCCACTGTACCGTATCAATCCAATTTTTCAGATACAGATAATATTCAATAGATTTTTCGGGATAGGGATTACAAATTTCCGCATTAACATCATCCCATTGATGATAATCCCGAATGGAACGGTCAAAAGCAGACAGAGCGAGTGTAGTTAATAGCATATTATGAATAAATATTTAGATAACAAAATACAAATATACGAACTTTTTTTTGTATCTTTATAAAAATGGATTTATAACGCAGATTTATTTTCCAACACAGAATAAATAATTCCTAAAATTGACAATACGATAACTACCGAACCTACTATCTTGTTAATTATCCACAAACCGCGAAGATTGATTATTTTTCTTAGTTTTCCCACACAGAAAGTGACGAGAAACCACCAACCGAGCGCTCCGATTAAGATACACAATAAACCCAATAAAATAGAGAAAAGTTTTTCTTCCGGCGCAATAAAATTAAACCGGGCAAAAAGCGCAATATACAAAAATATGATGAAAGGATTCGACAAAGTGAGTAAAAAAGCAGTAATAGCGTCTTGGGGAAAAGAATTAGCATTCCCACTGGACTTTTGCAAGCGTTTGGAAGGATTGGACTGGAAAATATAAAAACCAAATACCATCAATAAAATACTGCCGAAAATCTGCAAAATATATTGATGTCCGGTAATGAAATCAATGACAAATCCCATCCCCAAACAAGTAATCCCGGCATAAATAATATCGGAAAAAGCGGCGCCCACACCTGAAAAAAAGCCATGCCATTGCCCTTTGTTCAATGTTCGTTGAACACAAAGCAAACCGATAGGCCCCATAGGCGCTGAAACAAGAATACCGATTAATACCCCCTTGTAAATTATACCGACTAAATCAAACACTTTTGAACTAAAAAAAAGGTAAAAACTAAAAACTAAAAGGTAAAAACTATGGCCTATGATGAAACCCGGCTAATCCTTAGTTTTTAGTTTTTAGTTTTTACCTTTTAGTTTTACAAAGCTTTTATTTCTTTCAATACATTATTGGTTGTACGAACGGCATTTGCACTCTTTTCGAACAAAGCTTTTTCTTCATCGTTCAATTTAAAATCGACGATTTTCTCAACGCCGCGACGGCCGATAACCGCCGGAACGCCAATGCAAATATCTTTTTGTCCGTACTCGCCTTCGAGATAGGCACAACAAGGTATCACCCGTTTATAATCACTAATAATCGCTTGCGCTACATAAGCGCCTGCCGCTCCCGGCGCATACCAGGCAGAAGTGCCGAGAAGGCCGGTCAAGGTGGCGCCGCCTACCATGGTGTCTGCAACTACTTTGTCTAAAGCTGCCGCATCTAATAACGAGGAGACGGGAATACCATTGTAAGTAGCCAAACGTTTCAAAGGAATCATCGTGGTATCGCCATGGCCGCCTATTACAACTCCTTCTACTTGAGCCGAATTGGCATTCAAAGCCTGACTCAGGTAGTATTTGAAACGAGAACTGTCCAAGGTTCCACCCATACCCAATATCCGGTTCTTGGGAAGACCGGTCGCTTTCAAGGTCA
This sequence comes from Dysgonamonadaceae bacterium, assembly GCA_031289145.1. Classification (GTDB taxonomy): domain Bacteria; phylum Bacteroidota; class Bacteroidia; order Bacteroidales; family Azobacteroidaceae; genus Azobacteroides. Next base: position 8,026 of record JAITQA010000129.1, read on the forward strand.
GATAAGTCATCGTGTCCATCGGATTGGAGATGATGATAAAAATCGCCTCCGGGGAATATTTCAGACAGTTGCCGACAACACTCTTCACGATATTGGCGTTTGTTCCTATCAATTCCTCACGGGTCATACCCGGTTTACGGGGAATACCCGAAGTCACAATCACTACATCCGAACCGGCGGTCTTGGAATAATCGTTGGTCACACCAATTACCCTCGTTTCAAAGCCCAAGGTTTGAGCGGTTTGCATAATGTCAATCGCTTTACCCTCGGCTACGCCTTCTTTTACATCAAGCATTACAACGTCATCTGCAATTTTGTTGTATGCCAATACATTTGCGCAAGTAGCTCCTACGTTACCTGCACCTACAACTGTTATCTTTGCCATAAATAATAATATAGTATATTAAATGAATAAATTTTTATATTTGCCTGCTATCATAAAATAGCTTTCAATTTATTTTCCAATAAACTTTTTTGGGCTGCGCCCACATGTTTATCAACCAATTCTCCTTTTTTGAAAAAGAGAATCGTCGGAATGCTCCGGATATTGTAATCCAAGGGAGTATCCGGGTTGTCGTCTACATTCAATTTGCCTACGATGGCTTTCCCTTCGTATTCCTTGGCAAGTTCTTCAACAATAGGGCCTATCATTTTACAAGGGCCGCACCATTCTGCCCAAAAATCAATAACTACCGGTAATTCCCCGGCAATTAGTTTGTTAAAACTTTCATCTGTAATTTGTAATGCCATGATTATAAAAATTAATAGTCTGTAATTTTAATTTATTTTAAAGTTTATTTTACTCTCTTCCATAAAATCAATTATCTGTCTGTTCACTTCAAATCTTTGCGATTCCGTGTACAAAGATACGGATAAATGCTTTTCGATATCTTCTATTTGGAAATATAACGAACATCCGCCGGGATTATTTTTTATCCGGGAAGAAAATTCCATTATCATTTTCTCGTCCAAGTCATGTAAAGGCAGGGAAATAGTAATTTTTCTTATCAGCGAATCTTTTACTTCCGACATTTGCTGAATCGAACTGATTTTAAAATCCAAGATGTTTTCCTTGTATTGCCGGGGCTGAAAACGTCCCCGTATCAACAGGTACATATTCGGATAACCAAATCGGTTATAATCCGTAAAGTCTTTCCTGAACAAGGGAATTTCGACGTTTCCGGTAAAATCTTCCAATTTCAGGACGCCATAGAGATTGCCTGTTCGTGTGTTGCCTTGTTTAAATCCGGTAACAATGCCGCCGATAATCAAGTCTTTATTGCTATTTTGCGCCTTAGCCTCCTCAAAATCTTTCAGGTTCAGGTTGCAGATATAATTCAATATCACATAATAATCGTCCAAGGGGTGGGATGACAAATAAATCCCAACCAAATCTTTCTCCTTATTCAGCCGCTCAATATTGCTCCATAAAGCGCTGACAGGTATTTCCGGTTTAGCAATTTCTACGGCATCGAAACCGCCGAAAAGTGAATGCATCGCCGAACTTTTGTCCGTTTGGTATTTATTTCCGTAACGTATCAGGGTTTCGAGAAAAACCTCGCCTTTGGCTGTTTCTGCAAAAAACTGCTCCCGTCTGATTTCTTGAAAATTATCGAAAGCGCCTGCATAACAAAGCGCTTCCAGATTTTTCTTGTTGCATGCCGTCAGATTTACCCTTTCTACAAAATCGAAAACTCCTTTGAACGGACCACTTGCTTCGCGTTCTTTCACAATGGCCTCGACCGCAGAACTGCCGACTCCCTTGATACCTCCCAGACCAAAACGAATATCGCCGTTTTTATTCACGGTGAAATTCATATCCGACTCGTTCACTTCCGGACCTTTTACCACAATGCCCATGTTGCGACATTCATCCATGAACTTGGTAATTTCACCGATGTCGTCTTTGTTGCGCGTCAAGTTGGCTGCCATGAACTCGGCCGGATAATGGGCTTTCAGATAAGCCGTATGGTACGCAACTAAGGAATAACAGGTTGCATGCGATTTGTTGAATGCGTATTTGGCAAATTCCGCCCAGTCCGTCCAGATTTTCTCTAATTTTTCCGGAGGGCCAAAGCCTTTCTTGATGGCGCCTTCAATGAATTTCGCATGTAAGGCCTCCATTTTGTCTTTCAACTTCTTTCCCATGGCTTTGCGCAATTCATCGGACTGACCGCGGGTGAATCCGGCCAAATCACGACTCAGCAACATGACCTGCTCTTGGTAAACCGTTATGCCGTAAGTGTCTTTGAGACGGGATTCCATCTCCGGAAAATCGTAGACAATTTCTTTCCGGCCATGCTTTCTGTCGATAAAATCCGGAATATAGGCCATAGGACCGGGACGGTACAGGGCGTTCATCGCAATCAAGTCCTCAAACTTGGTCGGTTTCAATTCGCGCAGGTATTTCTGCATGCCGGCCGATTCAAACTGGAAAGTACCAACGGTTTGTCCTTTGCTGTAAAGCGCATACGTCTCCTCATCGTCAATCGGTATGTTATCAAAATTGATATCAATTCCTTTGGATTTTTTGATGTTAGAAATGGCTTCTTTGATGATAGACAGGGTTTTAAGCCCCAGAAAGTCCATTTTTATCAACCCGACCGATTCGATGACAGAACCATCATATTGGGTCACCAATAATTCTTCATCGCTGCCTTTTTCTTTGGCGGTACTGAGTGGAACGTAATTGGTAAGGTCATCAGCTCCGATGATCACCCCACAGGCATGCACGCCTGTCTGCCGGACGGTTCCTTCCAGCATCTGGGCGTATTTCAGCGTGTCCGACAGATTCCGGTCGCCGGAATACCTTGCCTCATGCAATTCAGGAACATATTGTACGCAATTTTCTATATTGATTTTCGGTGCATTGCCATTTTTATCTTCCGGCAAACGGTCCGGAACCAACTTGGTCAAACGGTCGGCCTCCGCTAAAGGTAAGCCTTGTACACGCGCTACATCCTTGATAGATGATTTCGTGGCCATAGTCCCGTAAGTTACAATATGCGCCACTTTTTCTTTTCCATATTTATCCGTAACGTAACGGAGCACATCGATTCGCCCGTCGTCGTCGAAATCAATATCAATATCGGGCATGGAAATACGGTCGGGATTCAGAAAACGCTCAAACAGCAAATCATATTTCAAGGGGTCGATATCTGTGATTCCCAAACAATAAGCCACAGCCGAACCGGCGGCAGATCCCCTACCCGGCCCCACCGAAACATGCATCGCTCTGGCTGCCTGAATGAAATCCTGCACAATCAGAAAATAACCCGGAAATCCCATGGTTTTCATGGTCTGTAACTCGAACTCCAAACGTTCAAGCACTTCCGGCGGAATAGGGTCGCCATAACGGGATTTGGCTTTGATGAGGGTGAGTTCCCTGAGATAATCGGCTTCTAACTTGATACGCAAAACCTTTGCATAACCGCCCAATTTATCGAAACGGCTGCTGTCTTCTTCGTTGAATTCCTCCCGAAGTTGTTCTTCCGTGTATTTCTCCCGGTAATCCGCCTCTATCCCAAAAGATTCCGGAATCGGAAATAAAGGCATGATGGCTTCAGAATCAATATCATACAATTCAACTTTAGCTGCTATCTCTAATGTAGTGGCCAATACACCCGGCAAATCCTGAAAAATAGCGTTCATTTCTGCCCGGGTTTTGAACCATTCCTGTTTGGTATAACGCATCCTGTCGGGATCACTCAGGTCTTTTCCCGTACTCAGACAAATCAAACGATCGTGAGCGTCCCCGTGTTCTTCTTCCACGAAATGCACATCGTTGGAAGCCATGAGTTGGGTGTTCGTCTTTTTGGCTAATTGCAATAACACGGCATTCACTTCCTTTTGCTTTTCAAATGTTGTGGCGTCGCCTCCATCCTTATCGGTCTTGTGCCGCTGCAATTCCAAATAAAAGTCATCACCAAACAGGTTTTTGAACCAGTGTATGGCCTCTTCGGCTGCCTGAATATTTCCATCGGCAATTTTTCGGGGCACTTCCCCGGCCAAACAAGCCGAACAGACAATCAATCCTTCGCTGTATTTTTTTAAAATCTCCTTATCAATACGCGGACGGTAATAATAGCCGTCTATCCAAGAAATAGATACCAATTTACAGAGATTCCGGTATCCTTTTTTATTTTTTGCCAACAATATCAGGTGCCAACCGTTTCCGTCTTCTTTGGTTGTTTTATCCGAAAGCAAGCGGCGTGCGCAATAAGCCTCCACTCCCAGAATCGGTTTGAATTTTTCATGCGGCGCTTTCCCTTTATTTTTTTTGTGTACATAATCATAGAATTCTTTTGCGCCGAACATATTGCCATGGTCGGTAAGCGCCATAGCGGGCATCCCGTCGGCAATCGCTTTATCGACCAGACCGGAAATGGCGGACATCCCATCCAATAGGGAATAATGTGAATGGACATGTAAATGGACAAAAGATTCTTGCATAAAATTTAGCTGTTTTAAGGACGCAAATATAGTAATTTTCGATAAGAAAATTACTATAAAAAATGTTTTTTCTAATTGAAAGCCGATTGTATTTAATAGTTTTTATACCTTTGTGCAAATTTATTAATGACACAAAAATGGGAATTTCATCCGACAGTCCGTATCTGATGTTCGACCGGAACAAATGGGCAGAGCTTCGTAATCTGGAGCCGATGACGCTAACAGAAAGCGAAATACAAAATTTAAAAGGCATCAATGAGGAGCTGTCTATCGACGAGGTACGGGACATTTACCTCCCTTTGTCCCGCTTGTTGAATTACTATGTAAATTCGACCAAGAGTCGCCAAGCTGTTGTGATGAATTTCCTGAATGAAGAAATACAGAAAATCCCGTTTATTATTGGGGTGGCAGGGAGCGTTTCGGTCGGGAAAAGCACTTCAGCGCGTGTTTTACAAGCTTTACTCAGCCGTTGGAAAGATAATAATAAGGTTGCCCTCATCACCACCGATGGATTTCTGTATTCCAATGCTACCCTCGAAGAACGCGGAATTATGACGAAAAAAGGCTTTCCCGAATCGTATGATATTCACCGTTTACTCCAATTTGTCAGCGACATAAAATCGGGACAGACGGATGTCAAAGCGCCCAAATATTCCCACCGGCTTTACGATATTGTACCGGATGAACAAATCATTATTCACCCGCAACCCGACATACTCATTCTTGAAGGATTAAATGTGTTGCAAAGCCAAATGGATTATCCACAAAACAAGCCTTCGGCTTTTGTTTCCGATTTTCTTGATTTTTCTATTTATGTCGACGCCGAAGAGATTTTCTTAGAAGACTGGTTTATCACTCGTTTCATGAATTTCAGGGAAACGGCGTTCAACGACCCCTGTTCTTATTTCTTCACCATAACAAAATTTCCCACTACAGAAGCCCGAAAAATAGCGAAAAATATCTGGCGGGAAATAAACAGAAAAAATCTCCATAAGAATATCCTTCCTACGCGCGAACGTGCCAACCTGATTTTGCACAAGGGTGAAAACCATAAAGTGGATGCTGTGAAATTAAGGAAATAGGGAACATTGGTAAAAGACTGTGTTTAGGAATAAGGGTATTACTAAACAAAAAACAGTTAAAATTTTATTAATTTTGCATGGAAATATAACTTTTCCCTCATTCGAACGTCAATTAATATAGACATAGACTATGAGGCAGGACAGGCTTAAAAAGAACATATTGCCGATTGCAGACAAGTTATTCCGCTTAGCCTTGAGTATTACAGGAAACAAGGAAGACGCGGAAGACGTTGTCCAGGATGTTTATTACAATGTCTGGAAAAAAAGAGACGAGTGGGAAGCGATTGAAAATTTAGAGGCATATTGTTTCCGGTCGGTACGAAATACAGCTTTGGATAAGATTGTTTTGAAGGAAAATCAACATCAAACGATTCCGGACGATTTTGATTTTCCTGTCCAGGGAGGAGATATTCAGCACGAAATGGAAGTGCGGGAACAAATTGATTCCTTGGAAAAGTGGCTTAAAACACGTCCGGAAATACAGCAAACTATTTTTCTTTTACGGGAAATAGAAGGTATGAGTTATAAAGAGATAGCTACAGTTTTGAATATTTCGGAAGAACAGGTAAAAGCATATTTATTTCGTTTGCGCCGAAAACTGAAAGAATATTTTGAAAAAATGGAAAGATGAAACAGGAAACGATTGAACAACTTTTGGAGAGATATTGGGATTGTGAAACTTCGCAGGAAGAAGAGCGCCGACTAAGCGATTCTTTTTCGAATGGAGATATTCCCGACAACGCTAAAAAATACCAGGCATTATTTGCTTGGAAACAGGCGCAAGCGCAGTTGAAAGGAAGCAAAAAACTTAAATCCGGATTTCATAAAACACCGGTTATTCGCTTTTATCCGATAATGAAAATTGCAGCTTCCGTCTTATTGGTTCTGACGGTTGGTATTGGCTTTTATACACGTTATGAACAAGAAAAATTCATGGATGAGATTTTCGCTGAAACATATTCGAATCCGGAAGATGCGTTACAGGAAACAAAAGAGGTAATAGGAAAGGTTTCTTCTGTTTTGCAATTGGCGAAAGACAGGAAAATAAAAGCAGAAATTACCGATTCCTTGGAAATAAATAAAATACAAAATAAAATAAAATGATGAATTGCCGGAAACACGGTTTGCTTTTTTTTCTGGTCCTATTCAGTGCATCTGTTTCGGCTCAGGATTTAATTACCGTTTTCATTGATAAACATGGGAAAGACGATAATTTAGACATTGTTACGATAGGGAAAAAGATGATTGACCGGATTTGTCGGATGTCATCGGAAACGCCTGAATTGCAAGATGCAATAAAAGGTTTGGAGAATATCTGTATCGTCTCCTCCAAGGATGCCGATATGAATGTCGAATATTATGATTCCGTTTTGCAGTTGTTGACCAAGAAAGATTTTAAAGAACTCTTTTCCATCAACGAGGAAAATGAACAGATGGCGATTTCCGTAAAAGAATCGAAAGGGGCTGTAAAAGAATTGGTTATGTTATCAAATAAAAATACCGGATTCAATCTGATTTTTATCAGTGGGGAAATTAATATAGAAACCTTGGCAAAATATGCCGACAATCTGAATATTAAAGACTTTACAGATTTTCATACTACAGAACACAAAAAATAAAACTATATTTCTTTTTATAACTGACTTTTTTTTGATTAAAACGATGGAAAAACGGTAGGGCGCGAGTTCTGCCGTTTTTCTTTTACAATAATACATAAAATTCAACGTTTATTAAATATGAAAAACGATTCATGATTATTACAGATGACAACTCGTAGAGATTTTTTAATAAAAGGAGGACTCGGTTTAGCTGCCATGGCAATTAACGGTGGCGCTGTCTTTTCGAAAGCACAATCCATCACCGGCGAAAAGCTGTATGTTTCCGTAAGACCACCGGTTTCCGAACGCCGGTTTGTTTCAAAAGCGGTAGAAGAAACCATTCTTGCCGTCAAGAAGCATTTAAAAGACCCTAAATTAGCGTGGATGTTCGAGAATTGTTTCCCGAACACGCTGGACACGACGGTAAATTTCAAGATGACGGACAACCGTCCGGATACCTTTGTTTATACCGGTGATATACATGCTATGTGGCTCAGGGATTCTGCAGCTCAGGTCTGGCCTTATCTGAGCCTGATGAAAAAGGACGAAGCCCTGCGTTTGCTGATAGCCGGCGTAGTGAATCGGCAAACCCGGTGCATACTGATAGACCCTTATGCGAATGCATTCAATGACGGACCTACCGGGAGTGAATGGGAATCAGACCATACGGCCATGAAACCTGAATTACATGAACGAAAATGGGAAATCGATTCGCTTTGTTACCCGGTGCGTTTGGCGTATCATTATTGGAAAATTTCCGGCGATACCTCCGTTTTTACGCCCGAATGGCAAAAAGCGGCCGCTATGACCGTACAAACCTTCAAGCAACAGCAACGGAAAGAAGGAACAGGCCCTTATATTTTTGAACGGAGAACAAGTCGGCAATTAGATACTTTATCCAATGATGGAAAAGGAAATCCCGTCAAACCGGTCGGCCTGATTGTATCTTCTTTCCGCCCATCGGACGATGCCACCACGTTCGGATTCCTGATTCCATCCAATCTGTTTGCCGTCACCTCGTTGAAACAAATGGCTGAAATTTCCGCACAAGTAACGGGAGACCTCGCTTTTGCGGAAACTTGTACGACATTGGCAGAAGAAGTTCGCCGGGCGATTGACCGTTATGCCGTGATAGACCACTTACACTATGGGAAAATATATGCGTATGAAATTGATGGCTTTGGAAATCGTTTGTGCATGGATGATGCAAATGTTCCCAATCTGCTGGCGCTTCCTTATTTGGGCTGCATAGACAGTTTAGACCCCATCTATCAAAATACCAGACGCTTCGTTTGGAGTAACGATAATCCGTATTTTTTCAAAGGAAATGCCGGAGAAGGAATAGGCGGCCCCCATATCGGCTATGATTATATATGGCCGATGAGTATCATTATGCGAGCCATGACAAGCCATGACGCGACCGAGATAGCCACTTGTGTCAAGATGCTTCGCGACACAGATGCGGATACCGGTTTCATGCACGAGAGTTTCCATAAAGACAATCCGGCAAAATATACACGCAAATGGTTCGCTTGGGTCAATACCTTGTTTGGGGAACTGGTGCTGAAATTGGTGAACGAAGGGAAGATATAATCAGTCCGGCAGCCTGTTCGGAAGCTCCGGGTTCTCCTAATTTTTCTATAATACGCTCATATTCGAGTTGTTGATTTGATACATATTGTACATTATACAGTATGTCATTCAGTGCGTTCTTAATCGTTTTTACGGAAAAAGTTTCATTAAATATTTCGTAAACGACCTCTTTTCCTGCTATCAGATTTACGAGAGAGATATAGCGCACCTTGAAAAAATGTTTCCAGATAAAACCGGCTACCTGTTTGAGGGGAGTTTTATAGCAAACAGCCTGAGGAACCCGGAAGAGAGCGGTTTCCAAGGTTGCGGTGCCGGAAGTAACCAATGCAGCGGCGGCTTGCTGTAAAAGCCGGTAGGTTTGGTTAAAGACAATTCCGACCGAATATTTTCCGGTAAAAGAGCGGTAATAATCAGTATCTATTCCGGGTGCACCGGCGATAACGATTTGATAATCGGTAAAAGTAGCCGAGGCTTCCAGCATAGAGGGGAGGTTGTCTTTGATTTCTTGTTTGCGGCTACCGGCTAAAAGAGCGATAATAGGCTTGTCTCCCAAGCCATTGTGTTTTATAAATTCCTCAAAATTTTCTCCGACAAAACGATGTGTAGTCACAGCGTCGACTGTCGGGTTGCCGACATACTGTACCGGATAGTGGTATTTTTCATAAAAATCCACTTCAAAGGGAAATATACAGAGCATTTTATCCACATATTTCCGTATGGTTTTAATACGGCCTTCTTTCCATGCCCATATTTTGGGTGAGATATAATAATAGAGCGGTATCTGCAATTTTTCTTTGACAAACCGGGCGATTTTGAGATTGAATCCAGGATAATCAATCAGGATAACAACGTCAGGCCGGAAAGCGATAATATCTTGTTTGCACAAATGCAGATTTTTAAAGATGGTTCTCAGGTGCAACAAAACAGGAATGAATCCCATATAAGCCAAATCGCGATAATGTTTTACCAATGTTCCGCCTACCGATAGCATAAGGTCTCCACCGAAGAAACGGAAGTCAGCATCCCTGTCTCCTGCTTTCAGCGACTTCATCAGATTGGAGGCATGTAAATCCCCCGAAGCTTCCCCCGCAATCAAATAATACCTCATAATCTAATGATTAATGATTAATTTTCAGTTTTTAATTCCCCTCCCATTCCTTCAACATCTCCATAACCGCATAATCCGTCATATCAATCTTGAGTGGAACCAAAGCTGCATAGCCATTGTCGAGCGCCCATTCGTCATTCAGGACATTGTCCGGGTCTTCATTTAAAAACACACCTGTCAGCCAATAAACAGTATTTCCGAAAGGGCCTTTCCCTACCTGAAATTCTTCTGTCCAGCGGCCTTTGGTTTGGGAGCAGACCTTCAGGCCTTTAACTTTGGGTATAGCCGGGACGTTCAGGTTCAGGCATACACCATTTGGGAGGCCGTTTTTCAAGACTTTTTCCGCCGTCAACTTCCCATAATTTGCCGCTTGCGTAAAATCGGCGTGCGAAGAGTGGTCGGTCAGCGAAACACCGATAGACGGAATACCGGCGACACATCCTTCAAATGTAGCGCCGATCGTACCGGAATAAATTATACAAATGGCCGAATTGGATCCATGGTTGATTCCGGCGATCAGTAAATCAGGTTTGCGATCCAAAAATTCGTTCAAGGCCAGTTTCACACAATCAACAGGCGTTCCACTGCAAGCATAGACCGTCAGATCGTCTTCCTTTTTCACCAATGCAGCCCGAATCGGAATGATAGAGGTGATAGCGCCGGACATACCGGAACGAGGACCATCCGGGGCGAATACTACAATTTCGCCCAAAGGGCGTATTGCTTCAATCAGTTTGTTGATTCCCAATGCCTGTACCCCATCGTCATTCGTAATCAAGATAAGGGGTTTAATCCTATTTTTCGTCATAATTTCTATTTATTTCGGCAGCAAAGATACAAAAAATCGGCAAAGCTATCTATACCTTCCTTTACAAGGGTAGATTTTGCTCCGCTGATTTTCAATTCTAATTGTTGCATTCCGGCTATGCAATATTAATATTTAGCTTTTTTTTAGTACTTTTGCAGCGTCAATTTTTTATGAATGGAAGATCGAAAAAAAATAATGCTCCGCACCTCTTGGGTGAGTGTGCTGGGAAACGCATTTTTGTCGCTATTGAAGATCGTGACAGGTATTATTTCCGGAAGTCTGGCCGTATTGAGTGATGGTCTGGATTCCGCTTCGGATGTGTTTACTTCCATAATAATACTGATTGCCACACCTATAATCAATCGCCCGCCTAATGCAAAATATGTTTATGGACAAGAAAAAGCAGAAAATATAGCTTCCACGATCCTTTCTTTTGTCATTTTTTTCATGGGTTGCCAGATATTGGTTGCATCCCTTACGAAAATCATGCGCCATACGGTAACAGAAGTCTCTCTGATTGCCGTTTGGGCGACGGTTATTTCCATTGCAGGCAAGCTACTTTTAGCCTTATTCCAGTTTCAACAAGGGAAACGGATCAATTCATCTATGTTGAAAGCCAACGCCATCAATATGCGGAACGATGTCATTATTTCGGCAGGCGTATTATTGGGATTAGGATGTACTTTCTTGTTTAAAATGCCAATACTTGACCCTATAATCGCAACATTAATAAGTTTATATGTAATATATTCAGCTATTGGTATTTTCAAAGACGCCAATTTAGTATTAATGGATGGCGTCAAGGATACATCCGTTTACAACGAAATTATCAAAGCAGCGGAAAAAGTACCGGGCGCATACAATCCGCACCGTATTCGTTCGCGGCATGTCGGAAATATGTATAACATCGTCTTGGATATTGAAGTTGACGGCAATCTTCCTTTAGCCGAAGCACACCGGATTGCACAGAATGTTGAAGACAGTATTAAACAATCGATTGATAATGTTTACGATATTGTAGTTCACATAGAACCGGAAGGGTTTGTACATGAAGCGGAAAAATATGGCATGAGCAAAGATAATTTATAAAATTTGTGCGGATGTATTGTATATTAACCGATTTTTTATAATTTTGTCCCCGAATTGTTAGCTCAGTTGGTTCAGAGCGCTGCCTTGACAGGGCAGAGGTCGCCGGTTCGAGCCCGGCACAGTTCACATTTTTATGAGAACGCCTTGATTTAACATCACAATTGTATCGTGAAACAACTCCCTTTTTCCGGTTCGGAATGTACCGAAATAACCCCGCCGTGCAGGCTTACAATCTGCCGGCAAATGCTTAGACCGATGCCTGAACC
>JAITQA010000132.1 GCA_031289145.1 Dysgonamonadaceae bacterium
ACAAAGTATCGCCATAATTATTGCCTCCGTACCAATTCGAATCCCATCCGCGGATGATTCCCAAACGATTACTTATCGGATTTACTTTTTGTCCCATTTAGCAATTAATTTTGTTTTTCAGTTTTTGTATCTACAAACAAAGTCACGTGGTTTGAACGTTTGCGCACCCGATAACCCCTACCCTGAGGAGCAGGACGCATTCTTTTCAACATTGTTGCAGAATCCACGCTGATTGATGTTACATATAATTCTCCGCTTTCCGCCTTTTTTTCGTTCTTTTCCTCCCAATTGGCGATGGCCGAACGAAGCAGTTTTTCCACTCTGGCTGAAGCCTCTTTATTCGAAAATTTCAAAACGCCAAGCGCACGAAAAGCTTCCATTCCGCGAATCATGTCTGCTACGAGACGCATTTTGCGAGGAGAAGTCGGCACATTCCGCAATCTTGCAAAATATTGCGTCTTCTTGGCTTCTTTTATCTGTTCTGCTGATATTCTTTTTCTAGCACCCATAATTTTTTACTTTTTCTTGTTGCCTGCATGACCACGGAACTGACGGGTGGGAGAAAATTCGCCCAACTTATGACCGACCATGTTTTCCGTAATATAAACAGGAATAAATTTATTACCATTGTGAACTGCAACAGTATGCCCGACAAAGTCCGGCGAAATCATTGAAGCTCTTGCCCAAGTCTTTACAACAGATTTTTTACCTGCCTCATTCATAGTCAGAATTTTCTTTTCCAACTTGATATTAATATAGGGTCCCTTTTTTAATGAACGACTCATAATTTATGCTTATTTACTCAGGTTATTTTTTTCTTCTTTCAATAATATACTTAGAAGAGTGCTTCTTCGGAGCCCTTGTCTTCAAACCCTTAGAGTATAATCCCTTGCGAGATCTCGGATGTCCTCCCGAAGCGCGGCCTTCACCACCACCCATTGGGTGATCAACGGGGTTCATTACGACGCCACGTACACGCGGACGACGACCTAACCATCTTGATCTACCGGCTTTACCCGATTTTTCCAAAGCATGATCCGAGTTGCCCACGCTACCTACCGTAGCTTTGCACGCAGAAAGTATTTTCCGGGTTTCACCCGACGGCATTTTGATGATGGCGTAATCGCCTTCCCTTGAAACAACCTGAGCAAAAGCTCCTGCAGAACGAACCATTTTAGCTCCTTGTCCCGGACGCAACTCAATGTTGTGTACGACCGTACCGAGCGGAATGTTAGCCAAAGGAAGTGCGTTGCCTATTTCAGGCGCTGCGTTACTTCCGGAAATCACTGTCTGGTTTACTTCCAGTCCGTTGGGAGCAATGATATAAGTCTTTGCGCCATCGGCATAAAACAACAGTGCGATACGCGCCGAACGATTCGGATCGTACTCAATTGTTTTCACTGTTGCAGGAATACCATCTTTATTTCTCTTGAAATCGATCAATCTGAACCTCCGTTTGTGACCGCCGCCGATCTGGCGCATCGTACGATGTCCTTCGGCATTGCGTCCTCCCGATTTGTTCTTACCGAAAACAAGCGATTTTTCCGGCACACTAGCAGTGATTTCACTAAATGTGCCGATAATCTTGTGTCTTTGCCCCGGTGTTGTGGGCTTTAGTTTACGAATTCCCATTTATTTATTTTAGATTATTAGACTAAAGACTAAAGACAAGAAGACATCTTTTTGTCTATTTCTATCTTCTTGATTCTTTTTGTCTTTCATCTTTTTATATATTACTAAAGAAATCAATTTGTTCGCCTTCTTTCAAAGTCACAATGGCTTTTTTGAAAGCGTTTTCTTTTCCGTCAATCGTCCCTGATTTTGTATATCTCGATTTTCTTTTGCCATCGTAATTCATCGTATTGATTTTTACAACGGTAACGCCATAGAGTTCTTCAATAGCGGCTTTGATCTCCAACTTGTTTGCATCGGGAGATACGCGGAATCCTACGCGGTTCGGAATTTTATCCGTAATAGCCGTCTGTTTTTCCGTTATGATAGGTTTAATGATAATTCCCATAATTTGTCCTCCTTTCGTTAAAAGTTATTCAAAGCGTTTATCGAACTTTCCAATACAACTAAATGAGCAGCATCCAATACCTTATAAGTATTCAGTTCGGAAACGGTTGTTACACTTGCCTTTTGCACATTACGAGCCGACAAGTAAATCGTATCGTTATTTTCCGGAAGTATGACTAATAATTTCTTATCGGCCACTTTCAGGTTTTTAACTACATCCAAAAATTCTTTCGTTTTCGGGGTTTCGAAAGTGAAATCTTCAACTACCGTAATCGCATCTTCGCGTACTTTGTACGATAAGGCCGATTTGCGGGCTAAAGCTTTTTCTTTTTTATTCAGTTTGAAATCATAATCTCTTGGTTTCGGGCCGAAAACTCTTCCTCCACCTACCATTACGGGAGATTTAATATCTCCGCGACGAGCGCCTCCGCCACCTTTCTGGCGACCTAATTTACGGGTGCTTCCCGAAATTTCGCTCCTTTCTTTGGACTTGGCGGTTCCTTGACGTTTGTTGGCCAGATAGTGTTTCACATCTAAATAAACAACGTGGTCGTTAGGTTCAATGCCAAATACGCCGTCTTTGAGGTTTACCTTTTTACCGGTATCTTCTCCTTTAATATTATATACGCTTATTTCCATCACTTTTGAACTATTACGATTGAACCTTTCGCGCCCGGAACAGAACCTTTGACCAAAATCAAATTGTGTTCGGGCAATAATTTGATCACTTCCAAGTTTTGAGTGGTTACCTGCTTGTTACCCATTTGTCCCGCCATGCGCGTACCTTTGAATACTTTCGCCGGATAAGAACAGGCTCCAATAGAACCCGGGTGACGTTGACGGTCGCTCTGGCCTAAAGTGGCTTCCCCTACTCCCTTAAATCCATGGCGCCTTACAACGCCTTGAAATCCTTTACCTTTAGATGTTCCTGTAACATCTACGTACGTTTCACTCCCGAAAAAATCGACAGTGATTACATCTCCGGGCTTGTACACCCCTTGTCCTTTGAACTCGGCCAAGTGTCGCTTGGGTGTTACTCCTGCTTTTTTGAAGTGTCCTAATTCAGGATTTGTGGTATGTTTCTCCTTTTTGTCCTGAAATCCTAATTGAACCGCTTCATACCCATCGTTTTCGAGGGTCTTGACCTGAGTAACTACACAAGGACCTACTTCGATAACAGTGCATGGAAGATTTTTTCCCTCGGCACTGAAAACGGATGTCATTCCGATTTTTTTTCCAATTAATCCTGGCATTTCAATTATTAATTTAATATTCATTTATGCTGCACGGACGGGGGCAAGCCCCACCCTTGCATTATACTTTAATCTCTACTTCTACGCCGCTCGGCAATTCTAATTTCATTAGGGCGTCGACTGTTTTTGCAGTGGAACTGTAAATGTCGATCAACCTTTTGTAAGATGCTAATTCAAATTGTTCGCGCGATTTCTTGTTTACAAACGTTGCCCGATTCACGGTAAAAATACGTTTGTGTGTGGGCAAGGGTATCGGCCCGCTTACCACAGCGCCGGTGGCTTTCACCGTTTTTACAATTTTCTCGGCCGATTTATCAACCAAGTTGTAATCGTAAGACTTTAATTTAATCCTGATCTTCTGGCTCATTTTTTTGTTTTACTGTTAATAATTTTTATTTTTTATCGCGTTTCAGAAAAGAGCCATTTCCTCTCTTAAAAACGCCCTTTTTTGTGTAAAATGCGCAAAATCGGGCTGCAAATTTACGGATAATTTTTAGAAAAACAATAAGCTGACTAAGAAATTTTCTGTTTTTTTACAAAAAAATGTCGTAAAAGGGCATATTTGATAAAAAATGGGCGACCGGAAGCCCGTGCTATGTGCTTACAATTACATGTGCACAATTTGCAAAATGCACCCAAAATAATCATCCGCTTTTATCACTGAAATCTTTTTTGTAACTTTGCCTCGCAATATATAGAAGTTGTCTTTTGTTGTGCTATATAATATTTATCCATTATGGTTAAGAAAATATTTTTCTTCTTGTTGGTCTTTACAACAGGCTTATCGTGCAAACAGACCCAGAAAACGCAGGATACTTCGGTAGCCGTGATAAACGTTCCGGCTTTTAATGCCGACAGCGCCTATCATTACACTGCAAGCCAGGTTGCTTTCGGGCCACGGGTGCCGAATACAACCGCACATCTGGCATGTGGAAACTATTTAGCCGGTGAATTGCAGCGGTTCGGTGCGGTAGTCACAGAGCAAGAGGCGACTACCTATCTGTACGACAAAACACCTGTCCGCATAAAAAATATTATCGGCTCCTTTCAACCGGAAAACAAGAACAGGATACTCTTGTTCGCCCATTGGGATTCAAGGCCTTATGCCGACAACGATCCCAATCCGGAGCATCACAATAAACCGATCGACGGAGCCAACGACGGAGCCGGAGCCTGTGCCACGCTGTTGGAAATTGCACGGCAAGCCGGTATCAATCAACCGGTAGTGGGACTTGATATTATTTTCTTTGATGCGGAAGACTGGGGTAAAGCAAGCTATTCCGCTGAAGGAAACCATTATGGCGACTGGTGTATGGGATCGTCTTATTGGGCCAAGAATCCGCATATTCCCAATTATACGGCCAAATATGGTATCCTGTTGGATATGGTGAGTGCACCGAAAGCCACATTCTATAAGGAGTCTTATTCTATGCGGAACGCAAGGCATATCGTGAAAAAAGTATGGGAAGCAGCCGGCGCTACCGGTTATGCATCCTATTTTGTAAACGAAAACGGTATGGGCGTCGAAGACGATCATGTACATGTAAACGATTATCGTAGAATTCCTTGTATCGATATTATCCATCACGACCCGGAGTCTTCATCGGGATTCGGATCCTATTGGCATACTTTGGACGACAATATGGAACAGGTGGATAAAGGAACCTTACAAGCCGTAGGACAAACGGTATTATATGTTTTATATCACGAAAAATAAGAAATATGACAACAATAAATGAATTGCAAGACCGGATTATCGAGGAGTTTTCTGTTTTCGACGATTGGATGGACAAATACTCCTTGCTGATTGAAATGGGGAGTTCACTCCCTGTTTTAGACCCCCAATATAAAATACAGAACAACCTGATTGAAGGCTGCCAAAGCCGGGTTTGGCTGCACGCCGACTTTATTGACGGGAAAATCAACTACAAAGGCGATAGCGACGCCGTCATTGTGAAAGGAATCGTATCCCTGCTGATTCATACGCTCTCCGACCAAACGCCCGATGATATCCTGTCTGCTGATTTATATTTTATCAATGCAATCGGCCTGAAAGAACACCTTTCCCCTACCCGATCCAATGGGCTGGTTGCCATGCTCAAACAAATGAAATTGTATGCATTGGCATTTAAAAATAAAGAATAGTTACAGATTATGCGAAAATTAAAAATAACGGAACTAAATAGACTGAGCCGGGAGGAATTCAAACATTCGAAAAAAATTCCGCTGATTGTGGTTTTAGATAATGTTCGGAGTCTGCATAATGTGGGTTCTATCTTCCGCACTTCAGATGCTTTTTTAGTGGAAGCCATTTATTTATGCGGGATTACAGCAACACCGCCCCATGCCGAAATTCATAAAACCGCTTTAGGCGCCGAAGATACTGTCGAATGGAAATATTTCGAAAAGACGATGGATGCTGTGCAAGAACTCAAACGGGATTACCGGTATTTCATTGCTGCCGAACAGGCCGAAAATAGCCTTTCCGTAGAAAAAATACACTTGGAAAAATACAGAAAATACGCCCTTGTTTTCGGAAACGAAGTGAATGGGATAGACCAGGAAGTGATGGATCAATGCAATGCTTGTATTGAAATTCCACAATTCGGAACAAAACACTCCTTGAATGTTTCGGTTTCAGCCGGAATCGTTATCTGGGAAATAGCCAAAAAATTAACGTTCAAGTTGATGAAGGTTAATTCGTAGCAAAAAGAGCCTCACAACCGGATAATCCTGTGACAGAAAGCAATAAAAGCATCATTGTGCGCAATAACAACAAGGGTTAAGTCATGTCGTATTTGCATCAAAGTTTGGAGGGTATGGGCGATTTCCTGTTCGGTTTGCGGGTCGAGGGCGGATACCGCTTCATCGAGGAAAAGGACTTCGGCTTGTTTGTAGAGTGCGCGAGCAATACCAAGCCTTTGGCGTTGTCCGCCGGAGAGACGGCAGCCATTCGCGCCGATTTTTGTCTGTATGCCTTCGGGCAAGCTGTCGATGAAGACTTGCAGACTTGCCTGCCGGATGGCTTCTTCTGCACGGGCCTTGTCAATCTCCTCACAACCAAAAGCGATGTTTTCGGCCAGCGAACCATCCATGATAAAGAGGTCTTGCGGAACATAAGCGACCTTACGAAACCAACTCTCACAAGTGGAAGCGTCGAGCGGAAGTCCGTCGATGGTTATTTTTCCCGCTTGTGGTGCATAAAACCCCAGCAGCAAGTTCAAGAGCGTGGTTTTCCCGATGCCCGAAATGCCCTGTATGCCGATACATTCCCCTTTGCGGATAGTCAAGGAAAAGTTTTTGAGCACAAAACCGACTTCATCTTTTGATTGCGGATACCGGAACCCGACTTGTTCTACTTCGATCCGGTCGCGAAAGCAAACAGGACGGGCTGCTGTTTCCTGCTCTTCAGCTTTGGGTAGATTCCGTATCGTTTCTATCGTAAAAGCATTGTTTTTCCATTGGGTGGATAGCGTGATAAGCGTACGAACAGAAGGGAGCATCCGCAAAACGGCGACGGCCAAAATGCCGAAAGTAACCTGCGATTCGACATTATTTCCGCTCAAGAGGACAAACAAAATCAGTCCGGCTGCCGCATAACATTCCATCATGCCTTCAGGTATTCTTAAAGCTCTGTCAATAAGTTCTCTGCAACGGGCAATTTGTAAGAGTTGCAAGTCAAAGCGTTTGCGAAACCACGGCCAGGCGTCGTTTAATTTTACACCGGTATAACCACGAAAAGTGTCGCCGACCAATGTCATCAACTTGCGTTTGGCCTCATTTTCCATTTTCCCGTAATCCGAAAGTTTGCGTCGTACGCCATAGACATACACAATTACGAAAGGAATGAGGCATCCGACGATAAGCAAGGCCATCAGCGGGGAATAGCAAAGTATGCCACCCCAAATAAGCAGCAACAAAAGGATTTCGCCGGCCATCGTAAACGATAGTGAGACAAGCCCATGGGTAAAGAGGTAACTTACAGCGTTTACGTTATAAGCCAAAGTGTCGGGCTGTTCGTTTTTGACAAACAGCAAGCCTTGCCGGTAGTATCCTTCGTAAAGTCTTCCGGCATAGGATTGAAACAAACGGTTGATATACCTGATTTGCAGGCTTCGCAAATGTATAACCAAAAAGTTCTTCACCAGCACAAAAGCAAAGACTGCAATTGCTACCGCTTCCCGGTGAGCGGCCAACCGGAGGGCTATGGCGGAATTTCCCGGGTCGAACAGAAGCGCTATCAGGGAAATCAAGGCCGTCAGCCCCGCCATGTTGAGTAAAGCCCGCGATACAACGGAAACGACGACCCAAACTCCTTGTTTCCGATACGCCGGAGGTATTAAACCAAGCAATTCCCTGATTTTCATTTTTTATATCTTGTTCCTTGATACCGTTTTAGGATGTTTTATGTGATAGATAAGTGAATCTCGTGAATTTTCTATGAATTGAATCAAAGGCAGCCCGTAAAGCGTCCGTTTTCGCTTGTAAATATGGAAGAAACGTTTGAGTTTGTACACAACGATACCGCAAGCGGATTTCGCATAGCAAGGCGGATAAGGCTGGTAAGCAGGCTTTTCCCTGCGAAGCCAAGCTTCCATGCGAGAATCGTTTCCCATATCCGGCATGTCCGGCAAGCCTATCCATTCGCCGGTCACGACTGTGAGGCCAACAGCAAACGCCCATAAACCCGCTTTCTCCAAGGTTTCCCTGAACGTAGGAAAATCTATCTTGTCTTTGTTGGTACGGAGGAAAACCGCCCAATCGCAAAAAGCACGCAAAACCAAAGCATTGATACAAAAATGTTGAGAAGCATGTGCAATAAAAAACAGGGCGGTAAAACGGGGCGGCGGAAACAATACTTCGTCCGGACTGGCATCGCTTATTTCTTTGCTTTCTTCGAGTATATGCAACAGGTTTTCATCCAACTCAAGTATCTTTCCCGAATTGATCACATCAATAAAATGGGCATGGTTCTCAATAAGAACCCCTTTGTAAGTGAAAACGGTGTGTTTGTAGGAATTATTTGTCCCCGGCACAGCGCCGACTTCTTTCAGCAACTGGTCGCCTTGCTTATGCTTGCCGAACAGGTAAATATCCAAATCGCCAAACTCGCGGTGAGCAGGCACAGGGTAATATTGCGACAAACTCAATCCTTTGATTACCAGCATACGGATGCCGTGTTCTCCGAAAAGCGCCGCCAACTCCTGCGCAACAGCTTGGAAATGGGCATACCTGCGCTCAACATAATCAAGGCTTGCACCCCACGACAGTTTTAGTTTCTTGGGTGGATGAAGCGTTTCGGGCAGGCATAAAACACCGTCGAAAGCCAAGGCCATAACACCTTCTTCTACTGCCTGCCGGTAGAGGATTGTCCAATCTTCTTCGTTCATGCCTGCGAAAAGGCTGTCGTCTGGTTTAGACCCGGCAGGTTTTAAAAACCTGCCGGGTCTCAGCGCTTCGTCAGCTTGCAAAAGCGCCAAAAGCCGTTTAAAAACAAGCTCATTCATGC
Source organism: Dysgonamonadaceae bacterium (assembly GCA_031289145.1). Taxonomy (GTDB): domain Bacteria; phylum Bacteroidota; class Bacteroidia; order Bacteroidales; family Azobacteroidaceae; genus Azobacteroides. Next base: position 8,782 of record JAITQA010000132.1, read on the forward strand.
TTCGAGCAGTTGAGCTTCCGTTAATTGCCCTATCCACCGGTCAACATCGGCGGCAGCTTTTTCCGCATCAATACCATATTGTGCAACAAGCAGATTGGCCACTTCGTTTCCGGTGAAATCGCAACCGGCTAATTTCTCCCAAAGCCATTCGGACACAGGATTGAACGAAATGATTTTCGTCATATCCACACCAACGCGCCCCTGTTTGATAATGACATGTTCGCTTCCAATATGCTTTATTGCATATCCTTCTTTGATTCTCATACTTATATTCGTTTAAATAGTTTTCGTATTATCCACAACAAATATCGCCTGAACGGTCGCAAGCGACACCAACATTGCCAATAGAGGCGCGCACCAAAACTTTGAGTGGAAACTTCCCGCCCATCCGGACGGATAAGGGTTCGCACAACGGCAATTATATCTTGCGGCAAAACTTTTTCCGTGTTTTTACATACGCCGTCGCCTTGAATCACATAATACCCGCCTTTCCGTCCGATGATGCGATGCAAAATATATCGTCCGTGATAGCTGAACAAAACAATATCGCCGGGATGCAAATCTTCCTCCCGGAAAGGGCTTAATACAGCAGTATCCTTGCCTGCCCGCATGTAAGGGTTCATGCTATTACCGCATCCGCGCATCATCACATTTTCGCCTTTGGCCAAAAATTCTTTGGTTTCACTAAACAACCATTCCTGCGTTATCTCTATCATAAACAGCCGTCTTTTTTCAATGTATCAAATACCAATTCGGCTGCCGCCGCATCGGGCAGGCAAGCCAAAGAATAGACCGGTGTTTGTTGCAATACCACAGACAAAATGTCGTATAGGTATCCGGACAATTCGGGGTCGCAAGCAAATTCGGGCGGACAGGAAGGCAAAAGGGCGCCGATAGATTCCAGGCCGTTCAATCGCCGGATGGTGTTCGAAGCGGCTTGTCGCAGACGTACAATAGCCGCGATCGGGGTTTGCACCGGTTTGTAACAAGGCGTTTTCCCGCTCCAGGGCGAACCATATACCCGGATACCCTCGGATACGTTGATAAAAGGACTGTCGTCATTTAACAGTTCCGTACCCGGAATATGCTTGAGCCAAAGCCCTGTATGCGTGCTTTTACCTGTTCCCGATTCCCCGAGAAAAAGAACGGACTTCCCTCCATACATGACAGTCGAGGCATGTACCGCCACCGTCTTTCGATGAAGCGCCGCCACTCCGAAAGCCAACCACAACGCAAAGCGAAGCGCATACACCGGAAACCGGCTGTCGATATTCGTATCTGCCTGAAAAACGCCGCCGTCGGAATGAATCGTAAGCAACAAAGAACTGCCTTCCGGAGGCTTCATGCGAAACAAATAAACAACACCCTGCCGGGCAAAATCGCAAACGAATTGTTCGAATTGAAACCGGTATTGAGGCGCTATCTCCCAATCCGGAAGCGCAATGCCTTGTCTAAAACACAAGACAGATTTGCCGGAAACTACAGCTCCCTCATACCGAAAAGGGGAAAAGCCCGGAATCGTTTCCGGACTTTCTCCTTTCAAAATATGTCCGGCAATGTGGTAACATGCCATTGTGGATACGTGTTACCAAAAATCATCAGGATTGGACGGCTTATCCGGCTCCGTTTCCGATTGCGCAAATCCTTTTTCCACTTCCACTTCCAAAACCTCTACCATTGGCGATTCATACACTTTGGGCGCTTCGATTACGCTTTGTTTTTCTGAATTTTTCATTTTTTAAAATTTATTTTTCTTACCTCTCCCCCTGCCCCTCCCCACAAGGGAGGGAGGAGGGCGAAGAAGCGTGTTATTTGACCATTATCTTTTCCGTTTTCACTGTATTGTTGCTGACAACCTTTACAATATATACGCCGGTAGCAAGACCATCCACCTTGTGTGTATTGGTCTGCACCTGT
>JAITQA010000164.1 GCA_031289145.1 Dysgonamonadaceae bacterium
TGCGTAATATTTCAAAAGACTGCGTTCCTATCGGTAACTTTTTCATGACCAACAAATTTTACGACAAAGGTACTACTTTTTTATTAATCTTTAAATATTCTGCATTTAATAAAAGAACGTGATTCTAAATCTGCAAATTAAGGGTACTCTTTTCCATTAGCAAGGTCGAATCGTTTTTTCCTGCAAGAATGCTTTTTCTGTTCTCCTGTTCTATTTTACGATGTTCGTTATACTTTTTCTCGCGCCACTGATCTACTGGACAGTATATAAATCCGTTACGGTCATTGACGCCGCTTTGTTGTATCCGTTCACTTCCCGCTGTAATAATTTGTAGCGCCTCTTCGTATTTTTCCGTATCTTTTTGTTTCAGGTCTGTGAGCGCCTGACTTTTTGCCGGTTCATCGAAATTGATAGCGTAGGAGGCTACCTGTTGCAATGTGATATCTATCCCTGTAAGTTCCGTCAAACGATTTGTTTCCTTGTGGGTTAAGGGACTTCTTCCGAAGGGATTGTCGGGATAAGAGGTCGCATACGACGGATAGTAAGGCGCATTGAGGTCTATCCAAGTGATTAATTTATCCAAGCTCAGACTGTCAATTTGTATTCCTGCATGACCGTTTTTCAGTACCGTAATTAATTTACTTGCGCTTGCTCCCCACGAACGGGCAGGCATAGTTTGCGCGGGACCGGCTCCCACTGCACTAATATATTTTTTACTCCAAAGTTCGGCGTAGGATGTGTTAAAGACTTGTGCCGTTCCACCCGACAAGTCCAACATTTCTCCTGCTTTCGTGCCGGACTGGTGACATTTCAGACAGAGACGGTCGAAGACAGGTTGCACTTCTTCGCGATAACTGAACTCGTCCGTTTTTCCTTGCCAAGGCTTTGGTCTGTGGGGTTTTCCTGTAAAAGCGAGGGCTGTCCTGTTTTTCTCCCGTGAGACAGTAGCGAGCCTGTCGTCATGACAACCGATACAGCCGTTTTGTTCGCCCGGTTGTACCATCGTGCCGCTACGCATGGATTGTATCATCATGCCGTCTTTATCCAACAATTGAAAGAACACAAACTTTTCGGATGGAACCTCGAAATAAGCCGAGCCATCCTCATTCACCGGCACTGTTCCCAGTATTTTTTTGTTGTTGAAATCATTCCAATCCATAGCGGGCATCATGCGTCCCTGTCCAATCCATACTTGATCAGACCAGAAACGTTTTTCGGGAGTTTCAATGATACGGAGATATTTCACTTCTCCTCGTTTTACGCCTTCCATGTGTGTGCCGTCATACACATCCAGCACGTAAAAAAAGCCGACCGAATCCGTCATATTACGGCGGGAAGGAATCACCGGCGGACGTTGGCGGGCTGTGAGAGGCGCCGGGTCGTAACATCCCAGAAAATCTTCGGCATACAGCAAGAGTTTGTTTCCATAGATATCCAGCAGATAAAGCCCTGTCCGTTCGCTATCGTTCTTTATTTGTCCCGAACAGATAAAATAGGTATCGTTCAGTGGATACGGGTCTTCAAATTTCTGTTCGAGCTGCATCATATTGTCGATGCCGTAGTATGGGGAATGATCACTCTCCCAGACATATTGCATGGCAGAATCGGGCCATATCCGGTCAACAGGCTCAGGTCCATCCATCCCTGCTCTCCTGTCAACTATCGCCATGGCGCCCCACGGACGGTCGTGACATGAGCCGAACACGCAGACTACCTTTCCAACCGTACCGGGTATAATCCTTGCATCTATCACGGCTCCGGGCGAAGGCGTATTGTTTCCCCAGTAGAGGGCATGGTTTGTCCCGTCAGGGTTTGAAGTCCAAAGACTTTGAGCATCGCCGAAATTACGATCGACATACTCCCACCGGTCATAAAGTATCCTTCCGTCGGGCATCAAAGAACCGTGACCGTCGAAAAGCGGATTTTTACTGATTTGGTAGATATTGCTTCCATCCGGCTCCATCCGGTAAAGATTAGCCATAATGTGCTTGTTACACATGCAATATTTAGGTTCGCGGGTAGAGGTGAAAGCGATATGATCATCTGCCAGATAAAAAGGATCAAGATCATCGACGTTATTCATGTAAGTCAGTTGTCGAAGCCCTTTTCCATCAATGTTGATTTCATAGAGATGATAGCTGTCTTCGAAATTCCGTCGCATGGAAAAGAGAATCTTTTTTGCGTCGAAGTCTATTTCCGGGTCGCGTATCAGCCCTTCTTCGACGCTCAACAAGGTAGTAACCTTGCCGGTCTGAAAATCTATCAGTTTCAATGCTCCGCCGGGATTGAATTTCCCGTCGTTATGTTCATTTTTTGCGGAGGGAAAGAATGTTGCCGTATTGTGATGATCGCCTGCATATTGATGTCGTGTTACAAATACAAACGGTTGCGATTTCAGCAAAGGATTCGACAGGATTACTTCTTTTTTTAATGCTTCAAAAGCTTGTTCTTCCTTTTCCGTCCATTGATTTCCTGCCAATAACAAAGCGAGATTGTTTAATCTTTGCCGGTATTTATCAGCCTGTTCCACAGATGACTTCCGTAAATCGTCAATGGCTCTCAATAGAGAAACGGCATTTTTTCGGGCATCATTGAAACATTGTCCGGCAGAATCCGGCAAGAATCCGGAAGGAAACAATTCCTTATACTGATAAATCGACGCTTTGGGTACGGAATCGCAACATAATGCTCCCGATGATTGCGCCTGTACAGAAGTACTGTAAAACAGGACTATGCCTACTGTGAAAATTCTAATAATCTTGTTCATTTAATTAGTATTTACTTAAAAAACATCATAAAAAATTGTTCCGAAAAACGGTGCAAAGATAATAAAAGCGTGCAAACTTATAAAAATTTACACGCCTTTTCTTTATTCAGGATTATTCCCAACCTGGATTTTGCTCCAGATTCGGATTTAAAAACCGTTGAGCTAACGGTATCGGATGCAGATAATTTTTTTCGCTGAAATAGCGTGAAGAAGCCGGCTCATATACAATATATCCTTCTGCGTCTAAAGCAAATGGATTACTGGGGTCGTTCGGGAAACTTTGTTCGGTTTCCGTTCCGGTGTACAAGATTCCCAACATGGGTTTTCTCAAATCTTCCACAGCGGTATGCCAGCGTTTGAGGTCGTCCAGACGGCGATTCTCCATAAACAATTCCACCGTACGTTCTCTGCGCAGTTCGGTACGCATATCCAACCCGTTTGCCGCAATAAATTCATTACTCAATGGCGTTATTTTGCCACGCGCCCGGATGATATTGACCGAACGGTTCAAATCGGCGTTGGAGATATTTCCATTACGTTCAAACAACGCTTCTGCGTAGGTAAGCAAGACTTCAGGATAACGGATAATAGGCCAGTCCTGTCCTTCGCCTCCACCTTGTGAATCTCGTTCCGTCATAAGTTTATGGCAAGCATACCCTTCGCCGGGAGTGGCGACCTGAATACCGATACCCACCGCATCAGGATCATTATAATCCCGAGCCATCGTACCATAGCAATAGTATTTGATACCCGGTACGCGGAGGGTGTTCCACATGCGCAAATCCCGGTTCATATATTCATCCCGCGGATGCTGTTTTCCCAAGAATTGCGTATTTCCCGGATGGTCAATAGGCAAACCGTTTTGCGTAACATACATATCCGCCATAGTCCTTGTCGGAGTATATTGTTGCAACAAATTATGCGCAACACTAAAGGAGGCGATACCGGATTCATATTTACGGCACAGCACAAACTCCTTGTTGTCTTTTTTCGTGAAATTACCTGGATTGGATTTCTGGTTTTCAAGAATAAAGAGGTATTTATAGCTGGAATCAGCCAAAAGGGTAAACAAGGTGTATGTGTTGGAATTTATCACATTTTCGGATTCCGCAATCGCTATATCCAACAGGTTGTTTACATTGCTCGCGTTCTCCCTGAATTTTTCCCAGGTAGCCTCATACAAAGCGACTCTGGCTTTCAAAGCCTGCGCAGCCTGACGGCTTATTCTTCCTTTTTCGGTAGAAGGAATATCATTTTCGAGCGGCAGACCTCCACTGATTGCCAAATCCAAATCCTGCAAGATAAACTCCACTACTTTCTCTCTGGAATCTCTTGGCGCCTGCAAGTCTCCGGAATTGATATCCAAGGGTATGGTAACGATAGGCACGCCACCGAAGCGATACAGTAGGTTGTGATAAATATAAGCCCTGAAAAAGTAAGCTTCGGCAACATATTGCTTAATTGCATCCTTGTTCCCGCTATAGTTCTCCGCTTGCATCAACAGGTAATTGACGGTTCTCAGATTGGTATAATTATTATTCCATTCGCCGTCTGATTCCGGAGCGACGTACGTACCGTTGCTTTCACTGTCTCTGTCGCGGCTATTATAGGCAAGGTCCGAATTCCGGTCATATAAACCGCCTCCTAACAGGTAGGTATAAAACCGGTTGGCAACTAATTGAAATTCATCCGGTTTTTTCCAATAGGACAAGTCCGTAATCTTATCTTGCGGATTCACGTCCAACAAACTATCGCAACTCATCATACATGCGGTCGCAATAAAAGCGCATACTATTGATATTATTTTTTTCATATCTATATACATTTATTAATTAATTAATTAAAAAGTTATATCTATTCCCACTGTCCACGATCGGTTGATGGGATATAAACCATACGCATTGCTCTCCGGGTCAATCGTATAAGGGTAAGACTTGGATTCAAACAGGTCATTCCCGTTAAAATATACTCTCAACTGTTCGATTTTTATTTTCGACAGCCATGCTGTGGGAAGCGTATAGCCCAGAGTGATTGCTTTCATTCTGCCGAAACGATTATTATAGTGCGTAAGTGTTGACGCTCTGTAATCCCATGAGGCAATATTTGAAGTGGTAGTCACAGCCCCGAATTT
>JAITQA010000026.1 GCA_031289145.1 Dysgonamonadaceae bacterium
TCAAAACTGAAGGGTTTGGCGATATAAGAATCCGCTCCGACTTTGTAACTTTCGATTTTCGCTTCATCCGACAGGCGGGCGGTCAGCAGGATAATCGGGATGTGGGAGGTTTGGATGTCATTTTTCAAGTGATGGCACAGTTCCAGCCCGTCTATTTTAGGCATCATCAAGTCGGAAACAATTAAATCGGGGAATTTTTTCAAGGCGATTTCTTCACCCTGCGCCCCGTCTTCGGCTTCCAATACATTGAATTTGTCGCTAAGTTGCTCTGCCAAAAAATGGCGCAATTCCGAATTGTCTTCTACTATCAGGAGTGTCTTTTCCTTATCGGGAGCATTGGTTTCGTTTGGTTTGTTATCTGCGTTGTCTTTCAATGTGTCGGGTTGCGCATCAGCGGGCAAATTTCCATGCAAGTCGGTTGGAATGAATACGGTGAATGTACTGCCTTCCTTCACTTTGCTGTTTATCGTGATTTTGCCTTCGTGCAGTTCGACATATTCTTTTACCAGATGCAGTCCGATTCCGGAGCCGACTTTGTCCGACCCGGCGTTTCCGCTTTGGTAAAAACGTTCGAAAATCGACTGTTGTTCTTTCTCTTCAATTCCGCAACCGGTATCGGCGATTTCTATCTTGACAAATTCCCGTTCACCTTCTTCCACAAGCCGTATGATCGTGGATACGTATCCTTTGGCAGGCGTAAATTTCAAGGCATTGGAATACAAGTTGCTGATGATTTTACGCATTTTGTCTTTATCAAACCGGATAAACAGTTGTTTTGTTTCGCTCTCAAGGGTAAATGTAACGGATTTATTGCCGGACAGGTCTTTGAATGAAGCGTGGACATATTCGGCAAAACGGATAAAATCATCCAATACCAATTTTAGTTTCTCTCCTCCCATTTCCAATTTTCTGAAATCAAGTAACTGATTAATCAGGCTTAACATATTTTCCGCATTGCGATAAATGGAAGCCAGTTTTTGTTTCAGGGATTCTTCTTTCTGTTGTTGAATCAAGGTTTGCAAAGGGGTCATTATCAAGGTTAAGGGCGTTCGAAATTCATGACTGATGTTGGTAAAGAAACGAAATTTCATTTGGTCGAGGTCTTCTTTTTGTTTTCTTCTTTCCTCTTCTTTTTGTTTCAGCAAGCGTTTTTTGTTTCTTCTGCTGAAATACAGGAACACTCCGAAGCCGGCGCCGATTATCAGCAAGGCGTAAAAAACAAACGCATAAATCGTCGCCCAAAACGGCGGGGAAATGATAAAAGTCATATATGCCGGTTCATCGCCCCATATATAATCGTTATTTGCCGTATAGACAATGAGTTTGTAGGTTCCGGGCTGTAATCCGGTATAAGTAACGGAACCTGTTCCTTCGGTTACTATTTCATTCCAGTTTTTGTCGAAATTTTCCAATTTATATTTGAAATATGTCCGCGACGGATTGACAAAATTCAAACCGGCAAAATCCACCGTGATGAAATTTTCGTTGTAGTTCAGATTGATTTTTTCGGTACGGTTAACCGGTCGTTCCAAAAGGATGCGTCCTTTATAGATGGTATTTTCTTTGACGGGCGAGTTAAACAGTTTTAAGGAAGTGAATACCGGTTTGTTTTTGCTTGAATTATAGACTATATTTTGCGGGTCGAATACATTAAAGCCGTGAATGCCGCCGAAATACAGTGAACCGTCACCGGCTTTGAGGGAGGAACGGTCATAGAATTTTCCACTTTGCAATCCGTCCGGCGTATTGAAATTCAATAAGGCAAATTCATATCCGTCAGCCGTTTCTTTGACTTCAATCCGGGTTATTCCATTTACGGAAGATACCCACATTATTCCGCTATTATCTTCTTGGATAGCAGATACGGAATTATTTGGAAGACCTTTTTCTACGTTAATTGTATAATGTTTTTGCGTCTTGTCGTCCCATATTCGGATGCCCAATTCTGTTCCAAACCACTCCAATGAACGGCTGTCTTTGAAAATGCAGTAATATTTCGTATTCCTGTCCTGAAATTTCGCATTCATCCAATCGTCTATTTCAGGTATCCAAATACTGTCTGTTGCTGTATTATAGTAACAAATTCCTTTTTCGCCATAAGTTATGAAGCTATTTTTGTCAACGGGATAAAAATTATATTCAATTCTGTGTGATTTCAGTTGGGGAAATTTTTGATTAAGCATGTTTATTTCGCCGGTTTGCAGATTCAACTCGCCAATCCCGTCGTTTTTCGCACTCACCCAATAACGCCCGGCAGCGTCTTCGTAAATAGCTCTTGAAACATTCTGATTGGGGTGAATGTCTAAATTTTTCAATGTGCGGTTATAATTTTTTATTTTCGAGCCATCAAAACAAAAAAATCCGTTCAGATAAGTGCCTGCCCATATCCGGTCTTTGCTGTCGCGGTACAGGGTGAGGCATAAGCCTTTTATCACATTGTCATACACTTTTTCGGTTTTATGCGTATCGGGGAAATACCGGTATATGCCGTTTGCCGTTCCTACCAAAACAGTTCCATCTTTATCTTCCAAAAAGCAGCGCACGATTTCATTGGTCGTGGAGGTTTCGCTTTTAACCGTTTGAATCATGGTGAATTTTCGCATACTCGGATGATAATAATACAAGCCTTGAAAGAGCGTACCAACCCAAAGTCCGTTGTTGTTATCCACAAAAACCGTGTGTATGTCATTATTCGATATGCCGTCCCTGTCGATTTGCAAATACGGAATCGTTTCGACCTGAAAGGTATTGCCGTTGATGCGTCTCAGTCCCGACCGGGAGGTTCCGACCCACCCGTTTCCGTCCCTGTCGAGGTCCATACAGGTAAAGAAATTGGAGTGCCCGCTGATGGTTGCCACTTCTTTCCATGTCCTGTCTGTCCGGCTATAGAAACAAACGGCAAAATTGTACATGAGCCAAATATCTCCATTGCCGGCAGGATGAATATAGATACGGTCGGTCGCCTCCGAAATCATACTCAGAAAGCGGGTGTCCTGTGAAATAAATTTACCCGAATCAACATCCCAACAACGAATCAACCCGCTCGTATAGACTATCCAGTACAAATTTTTGTATTGCGCCAACTCACAGGGAATACCGTATTCTTCCGTAAACAGCGCCGTGCCTTCGGTGATAATTTCCAACTTTTTTTTCGATACATCATAGAGAGAGAAGGTATTGTCTTCGGTAATAAACCAATAGTTTTTGGATTCATCAATAAAAAGGTCTTTCAATTTTTTATCAATACCAAACGATTGCAGTTCACTGTTTATATCGTAGATAAACTGATTGGTATTTAAATTCAGCAACAAGAGATAGCCGTTTTCTTTCATCCAGATACGTCCTTTGTTGTCGTAATATTCGCGGGGCGGTTTGGCGTAATTCCACTGATATTCTTTCCGTCGGTCTTGATAAAAAGGCTCAAAGTTCGCTCCGTCATACAGATTCAGGATAGAAGCTGTTCGTACAGCCAAACGTCCGTCCGGAACCATGCTCAGGCTTCGTATCTGATTGTCGGACATGCCATCGACAAAGTCCAGATGGCGGAAAACGTATTGGGAATAGCTGTTCCAACTGTACAGCAGGAACAACAGCAGAAAGATGTATTTGGTTTTTTTGTCCATGGGAACGATTGTATTTTATGCAAAGTTACGAAAATAGAAATAAGATAACGGCTGTGCCGTTTCATTTTACTGTATGTTTTGTTGCATGGTGGGTGGTTTTTTCATTTGACTTTTGGGCTGCAAAGAAAGATAATACTTTTAGGCGAAATATTAAGCATTTACTTTACTATTACATTTCCGGTATATTTGTTTTCTTTTGTCTCGACAATGCAGTTTTTGGCTTTTTCACCGATAATAATCGGCATGGTTGTTTCATTGATTAGATGCAGGTTGATACAGGGAGCTTCGCTGTATGGAGACATGGCTTCGCCGTGTTCGGGATGGGTGAATCCGATGAGGATGGGTAGCGGTTGTAGGCGGTTTTCCCCTTCATACGGACGCAAAATAAGCTTGTTGTCTTTTCCTTGTACCGTAATCAAAGAGTGGACAATCCTGTCCGATTCGTTTGGGATAACAGTATGGAAGATATTGCAGCAAACAGTTCGTTGAACCTGTCTTTGGTTTTATCCGCTATTTTATCGCTTGCATTTTTAATAAAGGCGGATGTATATTTTTTCTCCACCAACACGTCTTCTGCCGAATAAACGGTCGGATTATTTGTGTTGTTTTGAATATCGTCATAGTCAATGTACCGGATGTTTTGCAGAGAGGCGATAATTTTATCTTGCTGATATTGAACAATAAGCGTGTATTGCATATACAAAGCGAACAGTGACCAGTCGGTTTTCTCAATTTCCAGATAATCGGTTGTCCGACAGAGTATCCGGTGATTGATTGTATCGTCTTCTATGGTGCAGGATTTGTTTTTCTTCATCTTTATGACGATGTTTTCGAATATAACGCCATCAAGCACCCGCATATTAAACAGTTGACCCTCCTGAATGCTTTCTACGCGGATATTCTCGAAAGTTACATCCTTTACCAAATTCTTATCGCTGACACTGAAAGCCATACATCCCTGATAATTGTGGCCGTCTTCGTCGTGTTCCAGAATATCAATGTTTGAGAAATGCAGGTTATGCAGGCGGTCGCCGTTTACTTCCAGCGATAACTTTGCCGTTTTGTCAAGCGTTACGTAAATGATGTTATCTTTTTGCACGTGTCGGATGCCTTTGTTCAACGGATGTATTTTAACGTCGTGTACTTTTACTTTCACCTCGACCGTTCCCTCAAAATCGAACTGCACCATCGAAGCATCCGACCGGGTATCCATATCGACTTGTACTTTGTTATTTCCTGCGGTTTGCCATCGGTCAATGTCGTTGACATTCGCCAAGATATATCGCATACGGTATGACCGTAAAACATATCCGACTCGCTGAAGGCGAATGCGCCAAGGCCCGTAACTCGGTAATGTAATGTGCCCGGACGATAAAAACTGAGGCGAAATGTCGTGTCGTTGATGATACGTAAAGGACCGCAGTAGCGTTTGAGTATAATCGGCTCAATGGAATGTTCATCCGATAAGCGACTATATGAAGAATCGGTAAATACCGTTTTTGCATACACATCTATATTTTTCCCGTCTGTGAAAAATGCCAGCTGTTGGTTGGGTTTTAAGATGTGTCCGTTTTGTATTTTCTACGCGAAACTCGTTCCACTCCTGCGAACCAATGCAGATAAGGCCGGGTATGCCGTCTATGTTTCGGTTGTCCCAGTCAGGATTGAAGTGGTTGCAGCACAAGTAGGTTGAACGGGGCGAATCGCCATGGAAAGAAATCATCGCCAAGGTACGCTCCGGATTCCACGCGCCAAAGTTCCAGGGTTCAGAGGCCTGTGCCGAATGGCTGAGAAAAACGACAGGTGCATAGCGTACTTCCTCGTAACCTGATACTTCCGTCAGTTTGTTTACCGCTTCGTTGAATGATGCCTGCGCTCCACAACTTGCGTCGAACATACCGCAGGCATCAATATCAGGTGTTACCCATATTTCTCCAAAGCCCAATTTTTCCATTTCGTCCCGAAACAAAGGGTCTTCCAATATACCTTCTTCTATCATGTTGTGCCCGCAGAATATCAGTCCTTGTAGCTGTTTGCACGATGGCGGTACCCACAGAAAAGCACGACGATGGTTGTTGACGTCTTTGCTGGGGACGCTGTCCAAATCAACGTCCCATTGGTAAATACGGTTCACTTCAAGTTCAGCTGTATTTTGCGCAGCTATTGGAAATCCGAGTACGGCAATAGCGCCAAGCAATATTCTGCGTTTCATTCTGCTTGTTCATTCATAATTACTGTCCAGAACTTGCAAATGCCGTCAGTTCTTCAATCGACCTGAAAGTACGCACCCAATAGATATCATAAGTCCATGCGTCCGCTACCGGATAATCGGCTATTATGAACTTGAACTGCACCAGATTGAACGGACTTGCCCACGATGTCGGATTAACGCTGTCGTAGCCTGCTTGCAAGTCGAAATACAGCACATTCGGACTTGTGGTAGAGGTAGCTTCACCGTCAAGAATTACGTACTTATTGTTGGCGTTTGTGCCTCCGCCCATGAAGGTCGGACCTATTGTACGCGGATTATCAAACATTTCCAGCTTGATGCAACCGTTACATTTAGTTTTCTTATAATATTACCTGCCGTCGCAGTGATAACAGCCATAGCGCCGTTCATTGTATTAACGGTCAGTTTGCCCGAATTGCTCACGCTGACTGCGCTTTCGTTGTCGCTTTCCCACTTGATGGACGAAATTGTGGCGTCGGCAGGCGTTACATTGAATTTTATCTGGTATTCCTGTCCGTATCCAAGCATTTCGAGTTCAGGGTCGTTCGGAATTTCAAATGTTTCTATCGGGATTATTGTCTTAACCCCTACCGTTATTGACGCCGAGAGTTGTTGTCCGGGGTTTTGGTCGTCGGCGCTGACGGTAATTGTTGCTGCGCCTTGCCCTGTCCCGGTCAATAATCCGTTATCATTAACCAAAGCTATTTCAGGATTGTTGCTGCTCCATTTAAAGCGAACAAAAGTAGCGGGATCTCCTGAATCTGTGGTATAAGTTGCGCTGAGCTGAATACGCTCTCCGACTGCTACAGAATCTTGAATTGCGCCTGTTATGTTTATGCTGTTCATGTAAACATAACGGTCAAGTACTCTCACGGTTCTGGAAGGCGTAGAGGCAACGGAACCAAAACCGATGGCGGGCGTAATCCGTACGATAGCTGTTCCAACACCAATTGCAGTTAATTTACCGGTTTCGCTGACTGAAACAACCGATTCGCTGGAAGAACTCCATTTTACTTCAGGGAAAGTGATATCTTCCGACGGTAAAATGCTATAATTTAATTGCAGTTCTTGACCTTTTAACAGGCAGATGGTCGTAGCATCCGCGTCGAAGTCGGTTTCTTCTATGTTTATCGCCGAGATGGCTATCGCTTCATCGGCAGGACTGCCCAAGTCCTTGTCTTTATCGCAACTAACAACTGCAAAAATTGCGATAAAACCCACCATCACATATTGACTATTTTTTAGTTTCATATCTTTACTATCTGATTATAAATTATTAATTTACAGCCCAATTCGGATTTTGTCCCAGACTTGGGTTTAATTGAAGTTGATCGGTAGGCAGCGGAAGCAGATAATTCTTTTCCGACCATGTACGACCGCTTTCCATGATTAGGCATCCTTCGGCGTTTTTCGCTCTGGCGCTTTCGGTTCCCCATGATGTTTCAAACTCGGTGCCTGTCCATTTTATACCCAGAATATCCTGCGGCATTTCGGTTTCAGCTGTTTTCCATCGTTTTAAGTCGTCGATACGGAATCCTTCGAAATATAGTTCGATGGTTCTTTCCCGGCGAATTTCGGTACGCATGTTCAATCCATTGTTGTTGACAAGTTCGTTGCTTAAGCCCGGCATTTCCGGATTTACACGGCTGCGGACAAGGTTGAGCGACAAATCAAGGTCGGCATTGCTGATCGAACCGTCTCTTTCAAACACTGCTTCCGCGTAATTGAGCAGCACTTCGGCATAACGGATGATAGGAAAATCGTATCCTTCGTAATAGTCGATTACTTCACGTTCGGTACCCCATTTTCTGTTCTGGTAACCGCTACCGTGATTGGCAGTACATGTAAGCGCATTTTTCGCGTCTTCGCCATCCATGCCTTTCCAGTCGATACGGCAGCATCCGGCGTCGTTAATCCAATATTTTTCGTCATTTTGCAGGAAACAGTTTTTCATGCGGTTATCCCTGTTCTGAAACTCGGAAGTCATATTTGCATAAGCTTGGAATTTAGTGGATTTTTCGACGGGAAGTCCATCGTTGCACAAATACATGTTTACGAGTTTGCGGTTGATAAGGAAAGCGTTGCTTACCGACCCATGTGTAATATTGATGTTGGGACGCGACAAATCGTTATCGTGACGGCGATAGAAAATATATTCCTTGTTGTTCGATTTTGCAAGTCCTGCTAAAGGCGTACTTTGAGCGTCTTCGAGCGTGAAAAGATATTTATAAGCCATATCGCTGAGCGCAGCAGGTTTGAACAGTTCATAACCACCATTCAGTATTACTTCCTTTGCTGCGTCGGCGGCTATATCGAGCAAGTCCTTGCCTCTTGTTTCGTTTCCTCTGAATTTCTGCCATGTCCCTTCATAAAGAGCTACACGCGACAAGAATGCATAAGCGGTATATTTGTTGATTCGACCGTTTTCAGGCGCTATTTCCGGCAGTTTTGCGGCGGCGTCCCGAATGTCCTGAATGATAAAATCAATAACATCACCTCTGTCGTTGCGGGATTGGTTCATTTCCGGAGAATTGATATCCATCACCTCTTTTACAATGATAACATCGCCAAAAAGTTGCACCAATTCAAAATGGCAGTAAGCACGGAAAAAATGCGCTTCGCCAACGTACTGGTCTATCGTCTCGTTTCCCGTATAGGCAGCCGCGTTTTTGAGCAACAGATTGGTACGACGTATATTATTGTAATTTCCCGTATAGTTGCCGTCGGAGTTTGTTATGGAATTATTCCCGTGACTGAAAGCATTGGTGCTGTTCAGCGGAATAATCAAATCCGAACGCAGGTCAGAGTGGGGCGCATCGTTGTAAATATGTGTAAAGTCGCGTGTCCATCCATAGAAGTTGTTCGCAAAATACTTGAAGTCGTCCGACGATTTCCAGATATTTCCATCGGCAAGTTGGTCGAGCGGGTCTAAATCAAGGCAGGAAGTCATTGCCAGTGATAATCCCGTAACATATAACCTGCATGAGTTGATAAGTTTTGCACTGTTGAGTAGCTGCGCTGGAACATTGTATCCCAACGTAACATTTTTCAGGCGGAGGTACGCGCCGTCTTCAGCTGTCCAGGAAGAAGCCGTATAATTGTAGTTGTTAATCGTACCGTTGTTGGTATATGTCGGATAACGGGCGTCTTGATGTTCCGGCGACCATGTGTTGCCTACCGACTGGTCGGTTGCATTGTAATATACTCCCCTCATCGGAACTGTCCAATTATTGTCCTGAGCGCGGAAAATCGTTCTCTTTCCCGCTCCCTGAAACACAGCTGAAAAATCGAAGTTGTTCCAACTCAGACCAAGGTTGAATGAATAGGAAATTTTGGGATCGTCTGAACCCAACCAGTGCAGGTCGTTGAAATCCAAAATCCCGTCGTTGTTGGAATCTTCAAACATATTCGCCTAAACGTATGGCGTCTGTCAATCCGATTGTATTTCCTGCCAGGTATTTGGATAAGTATTCCTGCCGTTGTTCTTCTGTCTGGATTTTGCCGGTATACTTGTATCCGAAAACGCTGTTGAGCGGATAATCTTGCTGCTGTGCGCTGAATCCTGCCGCAAGTACCGACGTCGCTCCAATGTCGGTCAGTTCGTTGTCATAAAAAGTGAATGTACCTCCTACGTTGTAACGCAAAGAGCCTGTTTTGTCGGACCAGTTCACAATGCCCTCGTAACCATGCGATTCAAATTTTCCCTGATTGGAATATCCCGCATTGTCGCCGAGAATGCCGGGGTAAGTAATGGTAATGAGCATATTATTGTTCTTTTTCTGAAACAGTTCGATTGAACCTGTCAGCCGGTTCGACAACACACCGAAGTCAAGCCCTATATTATAATTGTGTATCCGTTCCCATTCACGGCCGGATGATGCGATTTTCCCATTCGTATTGATGATGGTCGCCTTACCATTGCCCAGCAACGCTCCGCTTTGAGAAGTGAAGTTGTAAAGTTGCTGCCCTTCGTAACGGTCAATACCACTCTGATTTCCTATAATACCATAAGAAAGCCTCAATTTCAGGTCATTAAATACCGATTGGTCTTTCATGAACGCTTCTTCGGTAATTCGCCAACCTCCCGAAGCGCCCCAGAACAACGACCAGCGGTTTTCTTTGAATCTTGAGGAACCGTCGTAACGCAAAAGGGCTTCCAAAAGATATTTTTCCTTATAATTATAATTCA
Organism: Dysgonamonadaceae bacterium; assembly: GCA_031289145.1. GTDB lineage: Bacteria > Bacteroidota > Bacteroidia > Bacteroidales > Azobacteroidaceae > Azobacteroides. The sequence goes on from JAITQA010000026.1 coordinate 10,043, forward strand.
GACGTGAATAATACGACATGATGGCTTCGTGCCATTTCGTGCCTTTGTTATCGGTCAGCGTAATATCGCCTGCGCCGTTGATGGCGTCAAGTGAGGACTGTATATCTTTTACCTGAACGCCGAAATAGTCGTATTGGGTCAATTCGTACTGCGTTCCCGCCATTGCATTCACGTTATGAACTTCATGAAATACCTTTTTGTAATTCAGATAAGCCGACAAACTATAAAAATCTCTGTAAGAACTTGTTTTTTGATAAGTTGTATTTGCCTGCTGTGCAACCGAAACATTTGCGTTTTCTCTTGTTCCTGAATAATTGAATGATTTGATAGCCAGATTTTTAACATCACGAGTAGCGCTTGATGTATTGTATCCGAGATTACTGACCAAGTCGAGATTTTTGTGCAGGTTGATTGTGAATTGCTCGCCGATGTTCACTTCCGATACTTTCAGTTTGTTATCGCCGCCAAGCTCGGCAAACCAGTTTGGCGACAGCCACGTTCCCCAAGAATAGGGTTTTCCGTCGATTGTCGCAGCAGGCAGTCCTGGCTGCGGATAGCCGCTTGTCAATGCGTTGCCGATTTTCGATGGAACAACCTGGTCCTGACGATTGTATGCAATCATTGACTCTAACTTTATCCTGTTTGTCAGTTGAAATACATTCGACAGCCGGATATTGTAGCGCGAATTACTGTTGTTGCCCCATTGCAGATTACTGTCATCGAACATGTATCCAAAAGAAAGCCGGTAAAGATTTTTTGCCGTACCGCCCGAAACGGCCAGATTGTGTTGGGTTGATGAGGCGTCGCCGAAAAGAATGTCGCTCCAGTTCGTATCAATAAAAGGCATATCCATCACATCCGTAAAGGCAGCCGGAAAAGGATTGGCGCTATGCTCAAAATCAATATAGCGGCCTGCATATTGCTTTGCAAGTTTGGCGTATTGAACCCACGAATCGCTTTCCGTATAGCCGTCATTGGCTCTGGCTTGTAAAACTGCGTCCGCCCACTGATCCATCGACATAAGATGCGGCTGCAAATCAACCTTCTTTTGCGTATATGAGGCAGTGTATTCAATTTTTGTTTTCCCTTCGTCCGCACGTTTTGTTGTGATAAGCACAACACCTCCCGCCGCACGCGAACCATAAATAGCTGCTGATGCGTCTTTTAAAAAGTTAATGGACTGAATATCCTGCGGATTGATATTGCGCAATGCATTAATACCTTCGTAGGCGACTCCGTCAATAACTATCAGCGGGTCAGCGCTGTTTGCCGATACTGCGCCACGTAATTTCATTGCCCAACTTTCATCGCCCGGCGCCGACGAGTTACGTGTGATAATTACGCCGGGAACTTGCCCCTGCATGGCTTGCAAAGGCGATGACAAAGTACCTTTATCTGCCATAATTTTGTCGGAAACAATCGTTACTGCGCCTGTTAAAGTGGCTTTCTTTTGTGTCCCGTAGCCCAATACATCCAATGAAAAACTTCCGGATGCATCTGTGTAAGCGCCATTGCTTGTTCCTTTCTCTGCAATATTTACACCGACAATCGCTTTGTCGTTTTCGTCGATGACTTTTCCTCGAATCGTTCGCTTCTCCTGCAAGAGCGACTCACTTTCTTCATTTGCATAAGCCAATCCATTACAATATACTCCCCCTATAATTAAGGAATACAAATACAATGAACTTTACAGGTAAGTTGTTTTTCATACAATTAATTTATTGGGCGTTTCATATTAAAAATAATTTATATCTTCAATTTCCGTCAATAAAGTCATACCGGTGATTAAAGCAACGTCCGGTATACTGGATATGATTTCGTAATCTGTTGGAAGAAAAGGATTCCGGCTGCTCTATCCCATAAAAATTCAACAGGGATTTGATCCGGTTTTTTTCTCGACCCAGGTCTTTGGTATTGGCGTACCGCAAACGGATAAGCGTCCTGTCTTCCATCGTTTTTCTTTGTGGTACATAAATGCCTGTCAGCTCTTTTCCCCGCAGGGAACGGGCTATTTTCCGACTGTCCCTTGGATCCGTTTTGTCTACTTTTTCTTTCTAACTGGTCGGTACATCGGCGGCATTGACCACGATGTTATGGATATTATGGATATCTATTCCTATATAAATATTTTGTCCTTTAAAATTTAATTCGTTTCTTTGTGTTGCCATAAGAATTGAGTTTTATTTGTTAATATTGATTTTAAACTCCAAAGATAAATAATACGCTTGACTTATGCTCTTTTTTTGCTAAGCCGGTACAAACATAGGAACTCCTGAGCAGTTTAGGCAAGAACAGACTGTCTCATAAATAGAGCTACTCAACTCGGTAATGCATTTCTTGAATTCAACAGAAATGTTTTCGCCTTCTTTGATGATATTTAGTAGCTGGGACTGTGTCATAATGCCATTTTAGTCAGCAAAGGTACGAAAATTGTTTTTCCTTGCCAACAGGGAAAATACAACTTATCGGGATAGCTCTTCAGTAGCAATCGGTTGAATTTATTTCAAATTTCTATACGCCAAGTATAAAGATACAAGCCATTATTAGCTTTCTTGTGTTTGATAAATATTCCGTTTACAAGTTCTTGTATGCTTCTCGCTTCTTTTTCTACAGTGATTACCTGACTGAATGCGAATTGTACACGAGATAGCGCAAAATTAGCAGTACAAATCAAAAAAAAAATTATCTTTGTGCAATTATAAACAGAACATGAGTAATAGCAATAAATAATGACAAAAAAATTGATTAAAATATTCCCAATTTTAGTATTGAGTATTATTTTCTTTTCGTGCGGTAGCATTTATAAACCTATCGAAAGTGTTTCACCTCAGAACAATAAGAGCTTTAAAGTTGAATATTTGTTTGAATACGATGGCTGTAAAGTCTATCGTTTTCAGGATCATGGGCGTTATGTTTATTTCACTAATTGCAAAGGAAATACTATCAGCATTGAAAATGACAGTATCCAAATTACAAATCAAATTAATCAATTACACTGACAAAACTGTCGATGTGCGATATTATACCATTAAGATAAGGGGATATACGAGATGACAACAAAACTACAAATATTGAGTATTTTTGCTAATTTTGTGAAGATTTGGGAAGGTTTTTACCAAAGGTTTAGTTCAACTTGCCATCCTTGCCCACAGTCGGGGTTTCGGTGTGTTTCGCAGCCTTTGCTCTCGCCCGTGCTTCAGTATCGTGGAACAGAGCCTACAGTTTTTTTACAGGTTTTTCAGCGGGTATCCGTATTCAACGAATTTTAATCCTCACATAAAAACCGAATCAAATATCCGGCAAAAAGTAGTATTTTTGCAAAATGAATAAATTAACGACATATCTTACAGAGGAAAAACAGGCAAAGCGAAAAGGGGGCTTGTATCACAAAACGCAGGTAAATCTTGCCTACAATTCCAATCGGATTGAGGGTAGCCGATTGACCGAAGAGCAAACCCGCTACATTTTTGAGACCCGCACCATCGGTTTCAAGGACGAGGAAGCGGTGTCCGTTGATGACATTATCAAACTTCCAATCACTTTGTTGCCTTTGATTATCTGCTTGATACGATTGCTCAACCGTTGTCAAACGAACTGCTCAAAGCGTTTCATGGGATTTTAAAATCAGGTACTTCCGATGCTGCAAAAGCATGGTTTGCAGTGGGCGATTGGAAACAACTGCCTAATGAAGTAGGCGGTATTCAAACCGTTTTGCCGCAAGATGTTGAAACTGAAATGACTAAACTGAATGATTGGTACAATGCCATTGCGGAAATTTCGTTTGAAAATATCGTTGAATATCATTACCGTTTTGAAAAAATACACCCGTTCCAAGACGGCAACGGCAGAGCAGGACGATTGGTTATGTTTCGCGAGTGCTTGAAAAACAATGTAATACCGTTTATTATTGACGAGCGGTACAAACAGTTTTATTATCTCGGACTGAAAGAATTTGCTTCTGTTCGCGGCTATCTGCTTGACACTTGTCTTTCTGCACAAGATACATACACTGCGTGGGTTAAATATTTTTATCCCGATTTATAATATGGAAATCCCCGTTCCATAAAAAAATTTTCACGAGAAGAAAAAAAGCATTACCTTTGCACTGAATAAAAAAAAGAGATGAAAACAAACGTAGATATGACCTATCGTTTCACGCAAAACGACGAGCCTACCGAAGAACAACTTCACGTAATCATGCAGGAAGTGGCAGACGACGCGCGTCGCGGACACGAAGAGGTGGCAAAACAAGTGCTTGAAAACATACGGAACGAGTTTCGGCGCATCAGTTC
>JAITQA010000102.1 GCA_031289145.1 Dysgonamonadaceae bacterium
GATAATTCCGTCGCCGTACGCTATGACGGAAAACCGTTGCAACCGGCTACCGTTTATTACTGGAAAGTGAAAACATGGGATAATCACGGCGTAGAAAGCGATTTTTCGACAATACGCGGGTTTATCACTGCCAAGGAATTAGATGGAGAAACGGCTCGTTATCCCTTACAGGTCAGCGATGAATATCCGGTAGCAATACGTCAATTCAGTTCCCAGCCTTCTGTGGACGGAAACGGCTCCCCCTCTTGTGGAGGCGGGAAAGGTTTCTATATTGATTTTGGGAAAACCTCTTTCGGACGGCTGAAATTGACTTTGTCGTCCGGGAATGAAACGGATACCGTCACTATACACTTGGGCGAACGTATCCGCGACGGACGGATAGACCGCAATCCGGGCGGCAGTATCCGCTATGCCAACTATCGCCTGCCGTTGCTGAAAGGAACACATACTTATACGCTAAAAATACGTCCCGATAGCCGGAATACAAGTCTGACACGCAACATTTTCGATTTGCCGATATTGATGCCTGACTATACGGGCGAAGTCATGCCGTTTCGTTCCTGTGAGATAGAAGGATACTCGCCGGCATTGAAACAACCGGATGTCGTGCGTCAAACGGTTTATTATCCTTTCGACGAAACAGCCTCGCATTTTCATTCCTCCGATACGGTCTTGAATCAGGTGTGGGAGCTGTGCAAATACGCTATTAAGGCGACATCGTTTACGGGAATGTATATCGACGGCGACCGTGAACGTATTCCCTACGAACGGGAAGCTCTGATTAGTCAATTGGGACAGTATTGTGTCGATCGCGAGTATTCCATCGCCCGTCGCAGCCGTGAATACCTTATTATCCATCCCACCTGGCCCGCCGAATGGGCTATGCAGTCGGTATGGATGGCTTGGAATGACTATATGTACACCGGCAATGCAACGTCACTGAAACGGTTTTACAACGATTTGAAAGCCAAAACCCTGCTCGGACTGAAAGAAAGCAATGGACTCATCAGCACGCGCACCGGCAAAGTTACTCCTGAAACGATGAAACCGATTTATTTCAAAGGAAAAACTACTTCGTTTCGCGACATTGTTGACTGGCCTCATACCGGTATTCTCGGACTTGGCAAAAACGAATTGGGCGAAACCGACGGATTTGTTTTTACCGATTACAATATTGTTGTAAACGCATATCATTATTTTTCGCTTGAATTGATTGCACGTATTGCCGGAGCGCTGGGCAACTCACAGGAACAGACCGAATTTACCCGGCTGGCGCAACAGATGAAAAAGGATTTCAATCGCTCGTTTCTGGATACAAAAAAAGGATATTACAAAGACGGGATCGATACGGAGCATAGCTCCCTTCATGCCAATATGTTTGCCATGGCTTTCGGACTTGCGCCCGACCGCTATATCCCTTCAATAAAGGCTTTTATGCACGCGCGCGGTATGGCTTGCAGCATCAGCGGGGCGCTTGTATTGATGGAAGCTCTCTACGAAAATCACGATGCCGCCTACGCTCTGGAATTGCTTTCTTCGACAAGCGAACGTAGCTGGTATAACACTATCCGCTTAGGCGCAACCCTCACTATCGAAGCATGGGATGACAAATACAAACCGGACCTGGATTGGAATCAATCGGCGGGCTCTGTTCCTGCCAATATTATCCCGCGACGGCTGATGGGTATCGAGCCCCTTGAGCCGGGTTTCCGGAAAATACGCATCAAGCCGCAACCGGCAACTTTGCCTCAAGCCGAAATCCTGATGCCTTCGATCCGTGGAGATATCAGCGTGTCGTTCGAGAATAGTCCCGGCGAAAAGTTTACGCTGGAAATAGAAATTCCGGCGAATACGACAGCGGAAGTCTGGCTGCCCGTGTTATCGAAGAAATACAGTCTGACAGTGGATGATATTCCCCAAAAAGGGAAACTGAACGGCGATTTTGTAATCGTAGAAACCGGTTCGGGAAAACATAAATTAAGTAATTCGGTAATGAGATGAAAGATGGGTTTTGGAATCAAGATTTTCGACTAAGCAAGTTGAATAAAATCAGAAAAATATTAGGTATTAGTATGATATTTAAAATTTATAATTACCTTTGCAACATTAAAAAAACATTGAAATTGATATAATAATGCTAAAACAAAATTTGCAACAAAAACTGATACAAAAGCTTTCGCCATTGCAAATTCAAACAATAAAATTGCTTGAACTGCCATTGATTCAATTAGAAGAAAGGATAAAAAAAGAATTGGAAGAGAATCCGGTGTTGGAAGAGGAAGATGTGAATTTTGATGACCAAACTCCTGATACAATTGACAGTAACGATGATGAATTTACGTTGGAAGATTATATCGAAGACGATATTCCAAATTATAAAACTTCGGTCAACAACAATTCACGGGACGAACCTAAGGAATATTCAACAATGTCTAATTCAGTGAGTTTACAGCAATTGCTCGAAGAACAGCTTGCATTTCATTATTTAAACAACCGAGAGCATACTTTGGGGCTGTTTATTATCGGAAGTATTGATAATGACGGCTATCTGAGGCGGGATCTTTTGTCGATTACCGATGATATAGCATTCAAAATGGGAATGGAATCTACGGCGGAAGAGCTGGAAGAGATTTTGAAGATAATTCAAACGTTTGATCCGCCGGGAGTTGGCGCTCGCACACTGAAAGAATGTCTTCTTATTCAATTGAAAAACAAAGAACAGACAAACGAAATTAAAGCGGCAAAACTTATTCTTGATGAATGTTTTGACGAATTTTCGAAAAAACATTATTCTAAAATTATTTTAAAACTTAATATCGGGGAAGATTTGTTACGGGATTCGGTGCACGAAATCCTGAAATTAAATCCAAAACCCGGAACAGGATACGAAAATATGTACACAGAACAAGCCCAGCAAATTATACCGGATTTTATTCTCGAATATAAAAACGGAGAAGCCGAACTTAGTCTTAATTCTCATGATATGCCGGAACTAAAGGTAAATAAAGACTATTCGGAAATTATTGATAATTACGCATCTAAAGATAATCCCTCACAGGATGAAAAAGATACGGTAAATTTCGTGAAACAGAAAATCGATTCGGCAAAATGGTTCATCGATTCGCTGAAGCAACGTCAACAGACTCTGCTGAGTACAATGTGGGCGATAATGAAGTTTCAAAACGAATATTTCAAAACAGGCGACGAAAGTAATCTCCGCCCGATGATTTTGAAGGATATAGCAGAACGGACAGGTTTGGATGTTTCGACCGTCTCGCGTGTTGTCAACAGTAAATATGTGCAATGCGACTGGGGTATTTTTTCTCTGCGATTTTTCTTCTCGGAAGGTATCCAATCCAAAACGGGCGAGGTGTCAACAAGAGAAGTGAAAAAAATTATCGTGGAATGTATAAACAACGAAAATAAAGTGACGCCCCTCACCGACGAAGAATTGAAAGTGATATTGAAAAATAAAGGCTATGTAATAGCCCGACGTACAGTCGCAAAATATAGAGAAAAAATGAATATCCCCGTCGCAAGACTTAGAAAAGAACTGTGAGGCAGTGAATAATGAATAATGAATAGTGAATAATAGCTTCGCACGAAACTATTTTTGTGCCGGATCTTTTTTTAATAATAATAATAAAGAATGAAAACAGAAGTAATCGCTTCACTTCAAAACGATAAGATAAAAAATGTTGTTCTGCTTCGTGAAAAATCAAAAGAGCGGAATAGACAGCGGTTGTTTCCTGTAGAAGGAAAACGGGAGATAAACATGGCTGTTTCGGGAGGATACGGGATTGAATCATTGTTTGTTTGTCCGGAACTGGGCGGGAACATCAATCTTACCGCAAAATATATTTACGAAGTGAGTAAAAAAGTATTTGAAAAAATGGCTTGCCGGGAAGATTCGGATGGTTTTTTAGCTTTGATGAGAATGAAAAACAGTTCATTCCACGATATAAATATCTCCGGCGTTCCGCTTGTAATAGTTTTGGAAGCAGTTGAAAAACCGGGCAATTTGGGCGCAATACTCCGTACCGCCGATGCTGCAAACGTGGATGCGGTGATTGTGTGCGACCCCAAAAGCGACCTTTTTAACCCAAATGTAATACGGTCAAGTTTAGGTTGTGTGTTTACGGTCAACACTGTCACGTGTACGTCGGCAGAAGCGTTTGAATGGTTGAAAAAGAATGATATCACGATTTTTGCCGCCGAACTTGAGTCGTCACAATGTTATTATGATGAGGATTTTACCAAAGGGTCGGCAATAGTTATGGGAACGGAATCAACCGGACTCAGCAAGTTCTGGCTCGATAAGGCTGACAAAAGGATTATAATCCCGATGCACGGCAAGGTAGATTCGTTAAATGTGTCCGTGTCAACGGCAATACTAACGTTTGAAGCGATGCGACAAAGAAATGTTCGCGTTTTTTGATTGGGTCTCTATTAAGTTTTCTATTGCGTTTTTATGGGTTTTATCGCATTTTTACGCAATAGAATTTTTGTATTCATACAACTTATTATCAACATAATACATTAAACAAGCGTTGTTTTTTGATGTCTCTATTAAGTTTTCTATTGCGTTTTTATGGGTTTTCTATGGTTTTTCTCGCATTTTTACGCAATAGAATTTCACATTCAATTTTTCATCCCAAAAAAGAGTTTTATGGAGCAAATTTTTAGAATAATTATGGTTTTTCTCGCACTTTTTGCATCATAAAATAATTCATCTTATTTTATTGAATATAAGTATTATAATTTTTTTACATTCGATTTTTCATCCCAAAAAAGATTTTTATGGAGCAAATTTTTAGAGCAATTATGGTTTTTCTCGCACTTTTTGAACCATAAAATAATTTCTATTGCGCTTCTATGATTTTTCTCGCATTTTTACGCAATAGAATTGCTTCTATTTTTAAAGCAAATATGGTTTTTCTCGCACTTTTTGCTTTAAAAGTAATTTGTCTT
>JAITQA010000149.1 GCA_031289145.1 Dysgonamonadaceae bacterium
AGGGCACATTTATATTGCATTTACTCTGCATGGTAATTACATGATAATTGCATTGTCTCCAAAAATAGTACATACGGAAAAACCGGATACCCATGTACTTCCCCGAATGCTTACGATAAAGATAAGGTATTCATAGCAATAAGCAACAAGAAGATGATAAAAAAACAAAAAATACTATTGTCCCTGCTACTATTTCTGTTAAGCGCCACCGGCGCCACAGCGCAAAGTTTCAGGATAGAGGATTGGAAGGATCTGTTCGGGAAAGGCAAGCCCTTTTAATGAATACTCAATGTTGTACTTAATCATATAAAACCGCATCCATCAGGGATGCATCGCTCGGTAGAAACTCATATTTCTTTTATTCGTAAATCAAGCAGCTGGGTGGTTTTTTCGCCCCTGTTTCAAAATTTCGCTTGTTTTTTGAAATAGCCGGTTTTTTTGTGTATTTTTGCAGGCGATAATCAATAAATGTTGAAAACGATGTTATTATCTTTTATTACTTGGAATGCCGACCCTGTAGCTTTTACAGTTCCTTTATGGGGTAGAGAAGTACGCTGGTATGGAATTGCATTTGTCTTTGGGTTTATGCTGGGTTTATGGATTGTCCGTAAAATCTGGAAAAATGAAAATTTGAATGAAGAATGGTACGATAAACTGTTTTTCTACGTAATTATTGCTACGGTAATCGGCGCAAGGCTTGGCCATTGCCTGTTTTACCAGCCGGGGTATTACCTTTCCCACCCCATCGAAATTTTCAAAGTCTGGGAAGGCGGTTTGGCCAGTCACGGCGGAACTTTGGGTATTATCGCCGCTATCTGGATTTTTTCGAGACGGGTGACCCACAAAAGCATGCTTTGGACATTCGACCGCTTGGTAGTCCCCGTGGGATTCGTAGCAGCCTTGATTCGTTTGGGTAATCTGATGAACCATGAAGTGTACGGACATGAAACTTCCGTAGCTTGGGCTTTCCGGTTTGTAGACAATTTACCGTCCTGGTTGCATGGCTATGCGCCGATTTATACGCCCCCCTCCCATCCTACCCAATTGTATGAAGCCTTTTTCTATATTCTAACCGCTTTTATCTGTTTGTGGATGTATTGGAAAAGAAAAGATTACAAATACGAAGGATTAATTTTCGGCGTATTCCTGACAGGCATATTCTTGTCTCGGTTTTTTGTCGAATTTTTCAAGGAAGTACAAGTGGATTTCGAAAAATCCATGCCGCTTAACATGGGACAAATCCTGAGTATTCCTTTCATAATAGCAGGTATCTGGTTTATATACAAGGGACTGAAAGCAAAAAAGAAAAATCCGGAAGCAGCTGTGATTCCCGCTAAACAGGCGGATAAACAAGTTCTTGCCACGAAACCGGTAATAAAGAAAAAAACCTTGGTAAAGAAGAAATAATGAGCAAAAAGGATTTCCGGTAGCAACATTTTTTATGATTCAGATAGAAATAATTACCATCGGCGATGAATTACTTATCGGGCAAGTTGTAGATACGAATTCGGTTTGGATGGCGCAGGAATTGAACAAAGCCGGTTTCGATGTCTGCTACAAAACAACGGTGGGCGATAATGAACCGGATATACTGGGCGCTTTCGAAAATGCCCTGTCGAGGGTTTCGGTGGTTTTGGTAACCGGTGGAATAGGCCCAACCAAAGACGACATAACCAAGAAAACGCTCTGCAAATTTTTTGATACCCGACTGGTTTTTGACGAAGCAACTTTGGAAACGGTTCGAGAGGTCATCAGTGGGTACAACAAGGCGCTCAACGAATTGACAAAAAGCCAGGCATTTGTACCTGAAAACTGTACGGTTATACAAAATAAAATGGGGACAGCCCCCATTACCTGGTTCGAAAAAGACGGCAAAATAGTGGTTTCCATGCCCGGCGTTCCATACGAAATGAAGTGGGCGATGTGCAATGAGATTATCCCCCGTTTGCAAACCGTCTTTCGTTCCCGCGGTGCTATCCGGCACCGGACTTTTTGGGTGAAAAACTATTCCGAATCGCAATTAGCCGACCGGTTGGAAACTTTTGAAAACGAGTTACCCGAACCTGTCAAACTGGCTTACCTGCCGACTTCAGGTCTTATCCGGCTGCGGCTGACCGGCAAAAACGTCGATGGCGATTTCCTTGATAAAATCATGGAATTACATGCCGGAAAACTGTCGGATTTACTTTCGACAGATATTGTTTCGGCAGAAGATGCGGATTTGGAAATTATTCTCGATAATCTGTTGAAAGAAAAAGGCTTGACTTTGGGTTTGGCCGAAAGTTGTACGGGAGGCAAATTAGCCGCCCTGTTCACTGCCATACCGGGATGCTCAGCGTATTTCAAGGGCGGTGTCGTATCCTATTCCAATGAAGCCAAAGTTTCGCTACTTGGGGTTAATCCCGAAGATATACAACAATATGGAGCTGTCAGTCAGACGGTTGTCGAACAAATGGTTTCCGGCGCCGGAAAGATATTTGGCGCCGATTGTGCCATTGCCGTTTCCGGCATTGCCGGTCCCGATGGCGGAACACCCGAAAAACCGGTAGGAACGGTCTGGATAGCCGTTTCGCTTCACAACCGGCTGCTATCTCAGCATTTCCTGTTCTCAAAAAGCAGGGAAAGCAATATCCTGAGAGCCTGTAATAATGGCATCAGGATGCTGCTGGAACTGATAAGAGAGGCATGAGCAAACTTCCTATCCGGTAAACGGCAAAACTGATAAGCCAAGCCAAAGCGGTCGTGTACACAATAACGAACAAAGCCCATTTCCATGAGCCGGATTCGTTTTTGATAGCGGCAATAGTCGCGATACAAGGAAAATAAATCAGCACGAAGAGCATGAAGCTAATGGCCACCAATGGCGAATAAACAAGCGTTCCATCCGGATACTGCGCTTTTATGATATTGTCTTTCAGTTGGGTTTCATTCTCTTCATCTCCCGTGTATAAAATTCCCAAAGTACTGACTACTATTTCTTTGGCTGCCATTCCCGAAATAAGGCTGGCGCCGATTTTCCAGTCAAACCCCAGCGGTTTAACCACAGGTTCAATACTCCGGCCGATTCGCCCGATAAAAGAATTTTGCTTTTGCTCCTCTTTTCTCAAATGATTCAGTTCATTGACCATCCTTTGATTTTCTTCCTGCGAAATATGGGTGTTGTTCACTATCCCGGCAATCTGTGTGTCATAGTATTGGTTCCGGGCATCGTCCTGTGGATAATATTCCAAAAACCAGACAACAATAGAGGCTATCAGGATAATTCCCCCCATCTTTTTCAGGTATTGCGAAGTCTTATCCCACATGTGCCGGTTCATCGCTTTCAGTGTCGGCATTCTGTAAGGCGGCAATTCCATGACAAAAGGTAAATCCTCCCCTTTCACTAAAAACTTTTTGAAAAGACGCGACATCAAAATGGCCAAGGCAATTCCCGTGATATACAATCCAAAAAGCACGAAGCCTCCTTTTCCGGGGAAAAAAGCGCCGGCCACTAAAATATAAACCGGCAGGCGGGCGGAACACGACATCAGGGAGTTAACCAACATGGTTATCAACCGGGTATTGCGACTTTCAATGATACGGGTACTCATAATAGCCGGGACATTGCATCCGAATCCCATCACTAAAGGAATGAACGATTTACCGTGCAAACCCATCTTTTGCATGAACTTATCCATAATGAAAGCCGCCCTTGCCATATATCCCGTATCTTCCATAAAGGATATAAAAAGATACAAGATGACAATATTGGGCAGAAAAACAATAACCGATCCCACTCCGCCGATAATTCCGTCAACCAACAAATCTTTGAGTGGCCCCTGATTCATATAAGTATCTAAGAAGCGACCGAAAGTATTCACCAACCATTCAATCCATTGCATCGGATATTCCCCTATCACAAATGTACCTTCAAACATCAAAAACATGAACAGAAAAAAGACAGGAAATCCTATTATCTTGTGAGTGACGATTTTATCTATCCGATGCGTGATTTGCAAAGTGTCTGTTTTCCCTTCCTTGAAAGTTTTTTTCAGTGCGCCTTCAATAAAACCGTACCGGGCGTCGGTAAAAGCCGTTTCGACATCCTCCCTGAAATCTTCCTTGATAAATTGGGCGTGGATATCTCTTTCAGTCAATATTTTTTTTGCAGCCGGAAGTCCGGAAACGGTTTCTTCGGCATCCCGGTCACCTTCCAGTAGTAAGATACTCAAGTGTCGCCGGGAAGTATCAATCCCAATTTGAGGTTCTGCTTTCAACAAATTTTTCACATGCTTGATACCGGTTTCTATCTCCTCTCCATAATTGATATGAATATGACGCGCAATCGGATTGCGCCGCTCATACACTTCAATCACCTGCTCAAAAAGTTCGGGAATACCTTTACCCGTTTTGGCTACGGTCGGCACTATCGGATAACCAATCATTTTACCTAAACTGTTGTAATCAAACCGGGCGCCTGATTTCTCCAATTCATCATACATGTTCAATGCAATAACAACCGTCGCATCCATGTCGATGAGTTGAGTGGTCAGATAAAGGTTTCTTTCGATATTCGATGCGGATACCACATTAATGATGATGTCAGGCGTACCTTCGACAATCTGTTTCCTGACGTACATTTCCTCCGGAGAATAAGCTGATAAAGAATAAGTTCCAGGCAAATCGACCAAGTTAAACGTATAGCCTTTATATTTGAATTTACCTTCTTTGGCATCAACGGTTACACCGCTGTAATTTCCTACTCTTTCGTGTGTTCCGGATGCAATATTAAACAGGGATGTTTTTCCTGAATTGGGATTTCCGACCAAAGCCACATTGATAACTTTGCTTTGCGCATCGGCTAATGTCAGCAACTGGTCCTCATTTAGCACCAACGGCTGTTTCCCCGTATCGGAAAAAAGCAGACCGGCTTCTTCCGGCGTGACAATTTCAATCAGTTCGGCTTCACTCTTCCGCAAAGATACTTCGTAATCCATTACTTTGTATTCGGTTGGGTCTTTCAAAGGAGCTTTGGTGATAGCCTTCACACTTTTCCCTTTGATAAAACCCATCTCAATAATGCGGCGCCGGAATGCACCCCTTCCCAGCACCTTGATAATAATTCCTTTTTGCCCCGGTTCCAATTCGGATAGTTTCATCTATTCGTCCTTTTTTTTTGCAAAGTTCGCAAATTCATTTGAATTATATAGCATTTTGGAAATATTATTTTGAATTTATTTAAATAACGATTTTTTCTGAAAAAATATTTATTTGATATACAGTATTTTACAAAAATATCTTCAAAAAAAATAGATTTTTTTCAAAGATTCAATGAACTTTTTCGTTTTATAATTGTTATATTAGTAAAGAGTGTTATTTCATTAGTTATAGTTAAGGGTTAGTAATTCAATTAGGAAGGTTGACGAAGTGATTCGGCAACCTTTCGCTATTTATGAATAGCAGATAAACGCCCCTATTTGTTACTCTTTTTTTTAAATTGACGCCCAATAGTGATAAATAAACAAAAATAAACGCAATTTTTTTTGTATTCTTCGCAAAATTTTATATTTTTGCCCTGAATTTGAATCTATGACCGAAGATCAATTGAAAATTGCAGCCAACTTTGAAGCTCGGGTACGTCAATTGATATTTTTATGTGACAGCCTGAGAGCGGAAAATGTTGAGTTAAAATCAAGGCTTGCATTGCAAAAAGCTTCGAATGATTCATTGACGGAAAAAATTAGACAACTGAATAAAAAATATGATACGCTGAAAATGGCACGGATCATCTCCGGCGGACGAGATGATTTGGAAGATGCGAAAGACAGAATATCAAAATTGGTGCGGGAAGTAAACAAGTGCATCGCTTTACTAAACGAATAAACAAAAATGTAAAGATGCAGCAAAACGATGAATTTAAAATAAAATTGAGGATTTCCAAGGATCTTGTGTGCCGGATGTATTGCAAAAGGTCTGAGGAAGGGTTATACAGAAAAGCGGCGACATATATTAATGATAAAATACTTAAATACGGCTCCGTATATCCCGGAGCGGAACGTGAGTTAGACAAATTGGCAATGGCTGCCGTCCATACATCTGTTTATAAGTTGAAATTAGAACAGGAAAGGGATACGTTTCCTTTGTTTGAAAAAATTGAAGCTTTAAACAAAGAGTTGGAAGAATATCTCAAGCTGAATAGCTGAATCAATTGGTTTTATTAAAAACTTCTTGCACTACTTTTTCGTGAATGTGACCGGAAATATTTTCCCTGTCACGTATGAAAGGTGGCGCTTAGAAATATATATATATATACAATAGTAAATTAAAATAAGTAATATGAATATAACAATTATTGCAGGAACTCTTTGCTTACTACTCGGAGCTATAATTACTTGGGTTATTCTCAATACAGTTTTGAAAACGAAAAGCAAACAAATTATAGAAAATGCTGCTAAGGAAGCTGAAACAATAAAAAAAGACAAACTTTTAGAAGTAAAAGAGAAGTTTATTACACTGAAAGCAGAATTGGAGAAACAGGTCAATGCGCGTAATTCCAAAATGCAATCGCAGGAAGTAAAATTAAAGCAGCGTGAAGTGATGCTCAACCAGAAACAAGATGAGCTTCATAAAAAAAGAACCGAAATAGAATCTGTTCGGGAAAATATGGAAAGTCAATTAGAAATAATTGAAAAGAAAAAACAAGAATTGGGCAAAGTCCATAAAATGGAAATAGAACGGCTCGAAGCGCTTTCCGGACTATCGGCTGAAGAAGCCAAAGAACGATTGGCGCAATCCCTGAAAGAAGAAGCGCAGACTTCGGCTGCCGCATTCATTAATGAAGTGATGGAAGAAGCCAAAATGACGGCGAATAAAGAGGCCAAAAAAATTGTCGTGCAGTCTATACAAAGACTTGCTACAGAAACCGCTATCGAGAATGCCATCACCGTTTTCCACATTGATTCGGATGAGATAAAAGGGCGGATTATCGGACGGGAAGGCCGAAATATCCGGGCCTTGGAAGCAGCTACCGGCATCGAAATTATTGTGGACGATACACCGGAAGCCATCATTCTATCGGGGTTCGACCCGGTAAGGAGGGAAATTGCCCGCCTGGCTTTGCACCAATTGGTACAAGACGGGCGTATCCACCCTGCCCGCATCGAAGAAATCGTAATCAAAGTGCGTAAACAAGTGGAAGACGAAATCATAGAAACAGGTAAAAGAACGACTATTGATTTGGGAATCCACGGCTTGCATCCCGACTTGATCCGGATGATAGGCCGGATGAAATACCGTTCGTCATACGGACAAAACTTGCTGCAACACTCACGTGAAACAGCCAATCTGTGCGCAACGATGGCCGCCGAATTAGGATTGAATCCCAAGAAAGCCAAACGGGCCGGATTGTTGCACGATATAGGCAAAGTGCCTGATGACGAACCGGAATTGCCACATGCAATACTCGGCATGAAATTAGCTGAAAAATACAAGGAAAAACCGGATATTTGCAACGCTATCGGTGCGCATCACGATGAAACCGAAATGACCAGCCTGCTGGCTCCGATTGTTCAGGTATGCGATGCTATCTCCGGCGCTCGTCCGGGAGCACGCCGAGAAATTGTCGAAGCCTATATCAAACGCTTGAACGATTTGGAACAATTGGCGCTCTCTTATCCCGGCGTCGTGAAAACCTATGCCATTCAAGCCGGCCGTGAATTGCGCGTTATTGTAGGCGCCGACCGTATTAATGACGTGGAATCCGAAAGTCTTTCGAATGAAATAGCCAAGAAAATTCAGGATGAAATGACTTATCCCGGACAAGTGAAGATTACGGTTATCCGCGAAACCCGTGCAGTCGCCTTTGCAAAATGACGGTTGCAATAGTCAAATACAATGCCGGTAATATCTATTCTGTCGATTATGCTTTGAAACGTTTGGGCATCGACCCGCTTATCACTGCCGACAAAGAAATATTGCAAAAAGCCGATAAAGTAATTTTTCCCGGCCAAGGCGAAGCAACCCAAACAATGCAATACCTGAAAGTGCATCGCTTGGATGAATTGATTGTGGGATGCAAACAACCCGTATTAGGTATTTGCATCGGAATGCAACTTTTGTGTCGGTTTTCGGAAGAAGGGAATGTGGATTGTCTGGGGGTTTTTGATACGCCGGTACTGAAATTTCATCCTCAGAAGCAGGAAAATAAAATTCCCCATATAGGATGGAATAATTTGACGAACCTGAAAAGCGACCTGTACAAAGGAATACCTGATGGGACATTTACCTATTTTGTACACAGTTATTACGTTCCGGTAAATGAACATACCATCGCGGAAACGGATTATATCCTGAATTTTAGCGCCTCCATGCACAAAGATAATTTTTATGCCACTCAGTTCCATCCGGAAAAGAGCGGATCGGCTGGAGAACTGATTTTGAAAAATTTTCTGAATTTATGATAGAAATTATTCCGGCAATGGACATTCTTGATGGCAAATGTGTCCGTCTTTCTCAAGGAGATTATGAACAAAAAACGGTTTACAATGAAAATCCTTTAGAAGTGGCGAAAATGTTTGAAAATCATGGAATTCATCGCCTGCATATAGTGGATTTGGATGGTGCGAAAGCCAATCGGATCATTAATTACAAAATCTTGGAAAAAATTGCTTCCCGGACTTCGTTAATCATTGATTTCGGCGGCGGACTCAAATCGGATTCCGACTTGGAAATTGCCTTTGACAGTGGCGCTCGCATGGTTACAGGCGGAAGTATCGCCATAAAAAACCCGGAAATATTTCAATCCTGGATCAATAAATTCGGTGGACAGTCAATCATCCTGGGCGCCGATTGCCGCAACAAGAAGATAGCTGTTTCCGGATGGACGGAAGATACGGATGAGGATATTGTCCCATTCATCGAAAAATGGCGGAAACAAGGTATCAATAAAGTGATTTGTACGGATATTAGCAAGGACGGTATGCTGAACGGCCCCAGTCTTGACTTATACCGTGAAATACGGGAGGCAGACCCCGAACTTTACCTGATCGCCAGCGGAGGCGTCGGCGATATCCAAGATGTGGAACGGCTCGAAGAAGCGCATATTCCCGGTGTTATTATTGGGAAAGCCATTTACGAAGGTAAAATCAAACTGAAAGAACTGCTTCGGTTCGCGGATGATAATTAATCATTAATCATTTTAATAAGATGCTGGCAAAACGAATCATACCTTGTTTGGATGTGAAGGACGGAACGACCGTCAAAGGCATCAATTTCATCAATTTCCGGGATGCCGGCGATCCGGTGGAATTGGGCAGGCAATACAGCGAACAAGGCGCAGATGAATTGGTTTATTTAGACATTACCGCCTCTCACGAAGGACGTAAAACCTTTCTGGATTTGGTACGGCGGGTAGCGGCCAACATCAATATTCCTTTTACGGTAGGTGGTGGAATCAACGAACTGAAAGATGTTGATGCGCTGCTGAATGCCGGTGCAGACAAGGTTTCCGTCAATTCGGCGGCTATCCGCAAACCCGAACTGATTGATGAAATTGCAAAAAACTTTGGCGCCCAGGTTTGTGTGGTCGCCATAGACGCCAAGCCAAATCTCATAGAAGGGACTTTCGAATGGATTTGTTATCTGAACGGCGGACGAATTTCAACCGGTAAAAACCTGTTCGACTGGGCAAAAGAGGCTGAAAACAGAGGTGCCGGAGAAATATTGTTTACCAGCATGGAACACGACGGGGTGAAAAACGGTTATGCCAACGAGGCTTTGCGGACTTTATCGCTTTCTTTAGGAATCCCGATCATCGCTTCGGGAGGGGCCGGAGCCAAAGAACATTTCCGGGATACTTTCGTCGAAGGAAAATCGGATGCCGCTTTGGCCGCCAGCGTTTTCCATTTTGGCGAGATAGAAATAAGCGAATTGAAAGCGTATTTGACGGCGGAAGGCGTAGTTGTTAGAAAAACTAAAATGTAAGGATTTATAACGCATAAATAAAGAAAATGAAACTTGATTTTGATAAAATGGGTGGTTTAATTCCCGCCATCATTCAAGATGACAAAACGAATAAGGTGTTGATGCTGGGTTTTATGAACTGCGAAGCGCTGGCAAAGACACAGGAAACGGGGAAAGTGACTTTTTTCAGCCGGACGAAAAACCGTTTGTGGACAAAAGGCGAAGAAAGCGGTAATTTTCTGCAGCTGGTTTCCATCGCGGAAGACTGTGACCGGGATACTTTGCTGATAAAAGTGAATCCGGAAGGGCCGGTCTGTCATACGGGAAGCGATACTTGTTTCAATGAAGAAAACAAAGAAGACATCCTGTTCCTCAAATACCTGCAGGATTTTATCGTCCGCCGGAGACAGGAAATGCCGGAAGGTTCCTACACAACCGCTCTCTTTAGCCGAGGCATCGAAAGAATGGCGCAGAAAGTTGGAGAGGAAGCAGTCGAAACCGTTATCGAAGCCATGAGCGGCAACGACGAACGATTGTTGTACGAAGGCTCCGATCTATTGTATCACCTGATTGTTTTGCTGACTTACAAAGGTTATCGGATCGAAGATTTGGCCAACGAACTGGAGAAAAGGCATAAGCAATAATCATACATTTTTAAAAATTATTTTTACCTTTGTCCTGACAAATAATAAAAAATCTTATGGAAATTAAAGCAAAATTCGACCATTACAATTGTAATGTACTTGATTTGGAAAGAAGTTTGCATTTTTACGGAAAGGCGCTGGGATTGAAGATCAGCCGTCAGCAGAAAGCGGACGATGGCTCTTTTCTGATTACTTTCTTAACAGACAATGCCTCTTCTTTTCTTCTGGAACTTACCTGGTTGCGCGATTGGGAAAAACCGTATGAAATGGGCGACAATGAGCAGCATTTATGCGTTCGCGTAGAAGGAGATTACGATGAAATCCGGCAATTCCACAAGGAAAATGGCTGGGTTTGCTACGAAAATCACGATATGGGTCTGTATTTTATTGAAGACCCTGATGGTTATTGGATAGAAATTTTACCCTTGAATAAATAAAATGAAACACCTTGTTTTCTTGACGGGAGCCGGTATGAGCGCTGAGAGTGGAATAAGCACTTTCAGGGATTCGGGGGGCTTATGGGAAAATTACGATGTGATGAAAGTGGCCAGTATTGACGGCTGGTACGAAAATCCCGATTTAATGCTCGATTTCTATAACAAGAGACGTGCACAATTAAAGGATGTCTCGCCCAATGAGGGACATAAGATAATCGCCGAACTGGAAAAAGACTTCAACATAACCATCGTTACACAGAATGTAGATAACCTGCACGAAAGAGCAGGAAGTACGGAAGTAATCCACCTCCACGGCGAATTGACAAAGGTATGCAACGAGCGCAAAACGAAAGTTTATGACATCGGCACAAACCCTATCCTGCCGGGCGAAAAAGCCGAAGACGGTTCGCGCCTTCGTCCCTTTATTGTTTGGTTTGGAGAAGCAGTCCCATTAATAGAGATTGCGGCTGAAACAGTTATGCAAGCGGATATTCTCGTTATTGTTGGGACTTCCCTGCAAGTATATCCGGCGGCAGGACTGATGCATTATCTAAAAAAGGGAAATCCTGCTTTTTTGATTGACCCCAACGAAGTGGATGCGCCTGCGCATGTGAAAGTCCTCAAGGAAACGGCAAGTAAAGGCATGGCTAAGCTCAGGGAAATACTTTTAAAAGAATACGTATGAAACAGATCCGTTATTTTTTGCCGGTTTTTTTTATGTTGTTCCTTGCTTGTTCCAATCATTTTGAAAATGCAGTGGAAGAGTCTGTGTTACAGCAATTAGATATCTATCCTGAGTCACGTTTACAGGATTTGTACAAGAACTTTTTTCAGGACCGTTTCGGCCCGGGGCATTTGATTCCCGATACCGCAATGGCAGGCGAATACCTGCGGTCGGAGCTGGCTGCTTACACGAAAGTCGGTCAAAAACCTTTGATTGAACAAATCGGATGGGAGAAAAATTTCTACCGGGTCAGTACGGATGCTGTAAAAATGGATTTACTCCCTCTTTCCGTTTATTTGGATGCATTCGTAGAAAGCGCCAATACGACAAAGGAAACGCCCATAACTGAATGGGAAGTCGAATGGCAAAAAATTCTGTGTGTTATAGAACGTATGAATCTGAATTTACCGAATTTTAACGCCGATAAAATCAAGATACAAAAACTGATTGATTCGGGTGAATTTGCCGTACACCACAGCAGCAGTTTTGAAGCTGCTTATCAGCCGCATTACCGGGTCATTAAAAAAGAAATAGTTGAAAACAGGATAAAGCCCTTGCTACTTGATTCTTCTCCGGAATAAAACTATGAATTGCGAATACTGATTTTTTCAACACATAAAACGATATATTTTTGTTTAATAGAATCTATTTTATTATATTTGCGAAATGAATTAAATATTTTTCCACGTATGAAAACATTTGTCTTAAAATCTTTCGACAAGATACTTCTTGTTTTGCTGACTTGCCTCGGATTTGGAGCCTGTGAGTCTGCTGTAGAATATGGAGCGCCTCATGCAGATTTCATAATTAAGGGAAAAGTTACCGATAAAGAAACCAAACGATCAATTCCCAATGTACGGGTCATAAAAGAGTCCCCAGGGGATAGAATTTATGGCGATACGATTTATACCGACCAAAATGGTGAGTACAACTACGCATTTGAGAGTTATTTATTTGATGAAGCTACACTGAAAGTTGAAGACGCAGATGGTGAAGAAAATGGTGGTTGGTTTGAACCACAAGAAATAACAATAGACTCAAAAGACTTCCAAAAAATAAAAAACGGAGAAGGTTGGTATGAAGGGACATTTTCAAAAGTTCAAGACTTTGAATTGAAAAAAAAACAAATTCAATAAGGCTTGGAGCGTTTTCCTTATACATTAAAATAAATAATGGACTTAAAAAAGAAAATCGTCTTGTCGCTTTTTCGCAAGCACAAACAAACCCAAACCAAATTACATGAACTGAATTATTTGTTTTGGGAATGTACATTGCGTTGTAACCTGAATTGCCTTCATTGCGGAAGCGATTGTTCAAAAGAAGCGCTTGCTCCCGACATGCCATTACAAGATTTTTTGACAGCGCTCAATAGTATCACGCCTCATATTAATCCGAACAAAACAATTATTGTCCTCACAGGCGGAGAACCTTTGATGCGCAAAGATTTGGAAAATTGTGGAAGAGAATTTTACGAGCGAGGATTTCCTTGGGGTATGGTTACCAATGGTTATGGGCTTACCGACCATCGTTTAAAAAACCTATTACATGCAGGATTACGTTCTATTACAGTTAGTTTCGATGGATCAAGCCCCGATACGCACGACTGGTTACGGGGGAAAAACGGTTCGTGGGAACGGGCAAAGAACGCTATCAGCCTCATTGCCTCAACAAGCAATTTGGTTTATGACGTGGTAACCTGCGTCAACAAACGAACGATTGATGAACTCGAAGAAATCAAAAAACTGTTAATCAACTTAAGCGTTAAAGATTGGCGGTTGTTCAGTATTTTTCCAAAAGGACGTGCCCGTAAAAATCCCTTACTGCAACTTTCTCCCGACGAATTTAAACGGCTGATGCAATTCATCCGGCAAACACGTCGCGAAGGTATTATTCATGCTTCGTTCGGATGCGAAGGGTTTCTGGGCGATTATGAGTTGGAAGTACGCGACAATCCCTTTTTCTGTAAAGCAGGTATTCATGTCGGTTCCGTCCTGGTTGACGGATTCATAAGCGCATGCCCCAGCCTGAGATCCGATTATATTCAAGGCAATATTTACAAGGATGATTTTTGGGAGGTTTGGGAAAAGCGTTACCAAAACATGCGTGATCGCTCGTGGACAAAAACCGGTAAATGCGCTGATTGTCAATCATATAAATATTGCGAAGGAAACGGATTGCACCTCCGCGACCAACAAAGCGGCGAACTGTTGTGTTGTCATTTGGAACTTATCCGGTCGTAAGTTTTAAAGTTAACTGCTAAAGGTAATTTTTATTTTTTGATTTCATGTTTTTTTCTTAGCTTTGTAAGGTTTTATTTCTAAAACAATTATTAATTTATATAACGTATGAAAAACAGCATGAAAATCAGGCTCGTACTACTATCATTGGTACTTTTTGGTTTTTCATCTTCCTTCGCTCAATCGGCAGGTGAAAAACAACTATCCGACAAACAAGCCACTGTAGAAACACAGGCGCTTTTTAACAATCTCAATGTATTGGGAGCAAGCCGTAAGGTGCTCTTCGGACAGCAAGACGCCTCTTCAATGGGACATATCTGGGCTGACCCCAACAATAACCGTAGCGACTTGAAAGATATCACCGGCTCTTTCCCGGCCATCGTGGGCGCAGATTTTTCAGGCCTCTCTTCCACGAATGCGGAAGCAGTGGAAAGCGCTAAATCCAGTCTGCTCCAGATTACAACTTCTACCTACCGCAGAGGCGGTATCACTACCATCTGCTGGCACATGTCCAACCCTGCCGACGGCGGAAGCTACAACTACCGACCGGAAGGCATTGAACCCGTAAGGGAAATGATCAAAGGTGGAAAATACAATAAACAATACACGCAATGGCTCGACAATGTAGCCGATTTCGCCGGTAAAGCCAAAGGTCTAAGAGGCGAATTGATCCCCATCCTCTTCCGTCCCTTCCACGAATTTGACGGCGGATGGTTCTGGTGGGGCGATACACATTGCACCCCTGAAGAATTTATCAATTTGTGGCAGTATACCGTCAGTTATTTGCGGGATACAAAGGGCGTACATAATTTTATTTATGTATTCTCCCCCGACTGTCGTTTCGATACCAAAGAAAAATACTTGGAAAGGTATCCGGGTGATGGATTTGTAGATGTTGTGGGTTTTGACGATTACTGGGATTTTCGCCCCGATGGAGAAAACAAACCGGAATTGGCGCTTAAAAAATCAAGAATTGTTACCGAAGTAGCCAAAGAACATGGTAAAATAGCCGCAATGACCGAAACAGGTCTCGAAACCGTTTCCAATCCGGAATGGTATTCAAAAGTGTTGCTGCCGATACTGAAAGACAAGGATGTTCAGTTTGCTTATGCCGTTATTTGGCGCAACTCCAACTACAGTCCCAATCATTACTATGCACCTTTCCCCGGCCATCCCGGTGAAGCGGATTTCTTACAATTCTACAACGACAACAGCATCGTGTTTGAAGACGACCTGCCCAATGTTTATGCGGCCGAACAAAAAGGCAGCATCAAACTGGCGCCTATGCTCACCGATAACATGATCGTACAACAGTTTGATTCGGTAAGACTGTGGGGTGAAGCAGATCCGAACAGTTTGATCGAAATAATCTCATCCTGGGGATCTTTCGCCAGAGGTCAGGTAAACAGCGATGGACGCTGGGAAGTGAAAGTAAAAACACCTCCGGCTTCCTACGAAAAACAGACCATCACTTTCCGCAATGGAACTGCAAAAAAGGTGCTGCATAATGTATTGGTGGGAGAAGTATGGTTTGTATCCGGTCAATCCAATATGGAAATGCCACTCAGAGGCTTCGACGGTTGCCCGATTATCAATGCCAATGAAGTGATTGCCAATTCGGGAAAATACAAATACATCCATTTCTCAACGATAAAAACCGTTCCGGGTAAATTAAAACCGGAAGAGTATGTGGTAGGCGGCGACTGGAAAGTATCTTCCCCTGAAAATGCGCCGGAATTTAGCGCTACGGCTTATTATTTTGCCATGCAGATGAGCGATATTCTCAATGTTCCGATTGGCATTGTCAATTGCAGCTGGGGCGGAACGCGCGTAGAAGCCTGGCTAACGGAAGAAATACTGAAAGGATACAGCAATGTTAACCTGGCAGATGCCGGTTCAACTCAGGGCGTTGTTTACCTGCAACCGATGATTGCTTACAACAGTATGTTCAAACCGGCCAGTAAATATACCGTCAAGGGTATTTTGTGGTATCAGGGAGAATCCAACGTCGGACATCCCGATTATGCCAAACGATTGGCGACAATGGTTGATCTGTGGCGCAAAGACTTTGGACGCGAACTGCCGTTCTACATCGCAGAGATCACCCCTTATCAATATGGGGAAGGCGACCAGGGCGCTTTCCTGCGCGAGCAGCAGTTCATCGCCTCGAAAACCATTCCCAAGAGCGGATTTGTATGCACCAACGACCTGATCCGCGATTACGAAACCTGGCAAATACATCCCATCGACAAAAAAAGCGTTGGCGAGCGTTTCGCTTTCCTCGCCCTCAACGACACCTACGGCAAAACAACCATCGCCGCCAAAAGCCCGGAATATATATCCATGCAGGTGAATGAAAAATCCATCATCATCACCTTTGATAATGCCAGAGATGGCTTTAGTCGTACATTCAATATTGAGGGTTTTGAAATAGCCGGTGAAGACAAAATATTTCATCCGGCAAAGGCATTTGCCGGAGGCGCTTCCGTTTTTCTCAACTCGGAAAAAGTACCGAATCCGGTTGCAGCAAGGTATTGCTTCCGCAACTTTCAGGTGGGAAACCTATACAGTCTGAGGGGATTGCCGACAGTACCGTTCCGGACGGACGAGTGGTAATCGGAATATAGCAGAAAAACCGGCGGTTGACAGGAGAGAAAATCAACCGCAAAGTACGCAAAGAACCGCAAAGAGTTATTTTTATCTTTGCGGTTCTTTGCGTACTTTGCGGTTAAAAAATCTAATTATTTTCCGGCCGCAGTTTCCGTACAACCGCACCGGTTTGCCACATTTCGCTGTCATGAAGGGCTTTCAGTTCTTTTTCCAAACCAACTCTATAATCCGGTTTGGAATTGGCATCTATGGAGCGTTGGGCTTCATTGCCGGAGGCAACCGATTCGTACAATTGACGGAATACGGGTTTGACGGCATCGTGGAAAGGTCCCATCCAGTCCAATGCCCCCCGTTGGGCGGTAGTCGAACAGTTGGCGTACATCCAATCCATGCCGTTTTCGGCAAACAAGGGCATCAAGGACTGGGTCAGTTCTTCTACCGTTTCGTTGAAAGCTTCGGAAGGAGAATGTCCGTTTTCACGGAGCACTTCGTACTGTGCCAGAAGCAATCCCTGGATGGCGCCCATCAGCGTACCGCGTTCACCGGTCAGGTCGGAAGAGACTTCCCGCTTGAAATCGGTTTCGAACAGATATCCGGAACCCACGCCGATACCCAGCGAAATAGCGCGTTCACGGGCTTGCCCCGTTGCATCCTGGAACACGGCAAAACTGGAGTTCAAGCCGCGGCCTTCCAGAAACATCCGTCGCAAAGAAGTACCGGAACCTTTCGGTGCAACAAGAATCACATCAATATCGGATGGCGGTATGATACCGGTTCTTTCTTTGTAGGTGATGCCGAAGCCATGCGAGAAATACAATGCCTTTCCGGCTGTCATATAAGGCTTAATACGCGGCCATACTTCGATTTGCGCCGCATCGGATAGCAAATACTGGATAATACTACCTCTTTTTACCGCTTCTTCTATTTCGAAAAGCGTTTCACCCGGCACCCAACCGTCTGCGACGGCTTTTTCCCAGGTCTTACCTCCTTTGCGTTGTCCGACGATTACATTGAAGCCATTGTCGCGTAAGTTCAAAGACTGTCCGGGACCTTGCACGCCGTAACCGATTACTGCGATGGTTTCGTTTTTTAAAAATTCTCTTGCTTTTTCCAATGAAAATTCTTCACGCGTCACAACTTGTTCGTCGATTCCGCCAAAATTAATTATTGCCATTTTTAAATTATTAATATTAAATTATTAAATATCATTGTATCACGCCACTTTCGGGGGATTGGAAGTCCAGGCAATCCGGCACCGGCATATCGATTTTCCCTCTTTTTTCGTATCTATCAGGTATTCATCTTCGGAAACATCTTCTTTGTATAGCTCCAACTTATCCTTGACAAGTCCTTCCGCCAGATAAACGATATCCAACCGATGAATTATTTTCTCTCGGAAAAGCGATAAATCAAAAACATTGATCGCATGCTCAATGTACTTGATACTGTTCATGTGACGATTAAAGTCGATGTCCGAGTTGCGGATCTTGAAGCGCATCTCAGGTTCTACTTTGTTGACGGGTAATATAATCGCATATTTTTCGATAGGACATGCTATCTCATCCGTAACATAATCCGCCAGATCGGGACGCCATTGCCGGATATCAACCGGGCGACGGGTTTTTGTATCCATCGCAATCCAGATACTGCGGGCATATCCGGTTACTTTGTCATTATTGTCTGTGAAGCGGTAACAGCGTTCCATAAAAAAGCGGTCTGCTTTTTCTATCCAAGTTTGAATGGTCAGGACTTCTTCACAGAAAGAATATTCATACATTTCTATCGAAAGCCGGGATAAAACCCAAGTGACTTTATCTTTCGAAATCTGTTTGCGGCCAAAATTCCTTTCATTGGAATGAAGCGACGCAGCTTCCAGCACAAAATTACCTATGACGGGAAAAGCAACCCGATCGTCAAAATCACAGGCGAATGCTCTGATTGTAAATTTATATGAACCTACTTTCTCCTTCATACCGCTTATTGTTCATTCATTATCAAAATATCATTTCCATATTATCCGGCTCCGGCAAACCGATTCTTCTCCTTTTTTCGTATCAACCAGAAATTCACTTTCGGAAACTTGTGTCTTATACAACTTGAGCTTATCCCCAAAGCTGCCTTCCGCTAAATAAACAATTTCAAATTTACTGATGAATTTTTCTTTGAATATCGACAAATCAAACGTATTGATGACATGCTCAATATACTTCACACTATTCATGTGTTTATTGATATCAATATCGCTGTACCGAACCGTATATCCCATATTTGCTTCGATACCGTCTATCGGTGGTATTTTTGCTAATTTTTCGATAGGACATACCTTTTCCTCAACTATATAATCCGCCAAGTCGGGACGCCAAATCTGAATATCAATCGGACGGCGGGTCTTTATATCTATCGCAGCCCAGATACTGCGGGCATACCCAATCACCTTTCCACTTTGATTGATAAAACAGAAACAACGCTGGGTAAAGAAACGGCTCACATTTTCTACCCAAGTCTCTACCGTAAAGTACTGGTTTTGACCTGGATATTCCGTTATTTCGACAGAAAGCCGAGACAGAACCCAGGCAACATTGTCTTTCGAAATCTGTTCGTAGCCGAATCCGCGCTGTTGGGCGTGAATAGAGGCGGTATCCAAAATAAAATTACACATAACGGAAATCGTTGCTTTTTCCGTAAAATCGCATACATACGATTCGATATGAAACTGAAATGAACCTACTTTTGTCAACATAACTTAATCATTATGAATTATGAATTTTGGGTTTGCGATTGAGTTTTTCTTCCATTGCCGCCAACATATCGCTGAGTCTTTCGACTTTCGACTTGGTGATAGCAATCCGGCCGGAACGTATAAACTGCAAGACGCCTATTTTTTCGCTTAACTCCTTGAATAAAGCCTGGGTTTCGTCGTAATGCCCTGTTTTTTCCAAGACCGCCCAGACCTCGGTCATGTCGAGAATTCGGGCGTTGTAGCGGCGAATGATGTCTTCAATCGAGCCCAAAGATAACAATTTTTTCGTAGAAACCTTGTATAAGGCGATTTCCTGAAAAACCAAATCTTCGTCGGTATTGTAAAACGCCTTGACGATATCTACCCGTTTATCAATCTGTTTGACTATTTTTTCGATGTCGTCCCGTTCGGCAAAAGCGGTGATGGTAAACTTATGTACCCCTTCAATCGCCGAAGGAGAAACCGAAAGTGTTTCGATATTCAAGCCCCGGCGGGTAAAGATAATCGTCACCTGGTTCAACAGCCCCACCGTATTTTCCGAGAAAATCGTGATTGTGTATAATTTTTTGTCGTTGTCATTGCGGGCTTGACCCGCAATCTCTTGAATAGTATTCATTTCTTTCATCTTTTCTATTAATTTGTTTGTTGATATGCCAATACAAAACAGTCAACTCGCTGTTAACGGCAATTGCAACATTTCGGCGAGTTTTGTCAATCAGTGAAATGATTGATTGTAATACATTTTCGTTATTGATAAAAGCAACATAAAAAGGATTATTTACCTCAAAATTAATTTCAGGCATAGCATCAATGGCAGTAATCATTGTTTTGATTACGGAGAGAGAAATTTTTTGTTTAACTTCGTTAGTTAGTTGCATTGTTTATTCTTTCTTTAATTTGTAAGATGGACAAAGAACATTTTATATTTTTGTGTATCATTTTTTGTCATTGTTTCTACTTCCTTTTTAAATGAAATATTATCTCCAAATAAGCCGCTTTTTTTATCATAAATATTTTTACTTATTTTTCCTGCTTTCAATTCTTGCTTTTGTCATTCGTTCTCGCAAACCACCATTTTCCAAAAATTCCTTTTCTAATTTTTGTATTTGTTTTGCCAGCAAGTAAGTTGCGATTTTTATTAAACAAATCATACTATTAGCGCAAATTTCGGGATTTTCATTTTCTATTGCTTTAATATAAGTCTGATAGGTTGCATTTGGCGTTTTGTTTAATTCTCGAAAGCGCACTACCAAACGGTGTTCTTTCTCCCAAATCGGCAATTTTCTTGTGCGAAGAAAATCCTCATAGTCAATCAGTAGTTCTTCGAGCGAGGCTCTTGCCACATTAGTAAGTTTAATTTCTGTTTCTTTTGAAGTAGCAGAAGCCATGCTCGCTTCCGCAATGTTTTGTTTGCCACTGCGAGCAGCCTGCACCATTTGGTCGATAGTACGGTCTGGTTTTCTGTAAAAGCGTTT
>JAITQA010000166.1 GCA_031289145.1 Dysgonamonadaceae bacterium
GCGTTGTATTACCTGGCTTCCTCTTCCTATACTGCCGGGTACGTTTCGACGCCCAAGATTCCCTATTATTTTGAATATACGAATCCGATAGCGAGAACCGGATATTCACATTCCATCTACGTAGTATTTTCAGCGGATGAAATATTATTGTGCCGTGCAGAAGCCTATATCATGAAAGAGGACTACAGCAATGCGCTGAAGGATTTGAATCTTTGGATAACGAATCGCATGACAACCGGCGTTATTTTAACAAGGGATGCGATTAACGATTATTATACCGGGTTGAACACTTATATTCCCGAAGATGCGACTGCAAAAAAACCATTGCATCCGGAGTTTACGATTGCTTCTCCGGAACAGGAAAATTTCCTGCATTGCCTGTTGCATATTCGGCGAATCGAAACTATTCACGACGGTTTACGCTGGTTTGATGTCAAACGTTTTGGTATCGTTATCTACCGCCGTCATTTGGATGCCAACGAAAATGTCGATATTGTTTTGGATTCGTTGCCGGTAGATGACCCCCGCAGGGCTATCCAACTTCCTGCATCAACTATCAATGCCGGATTAACGCCTAATCCGCGATGATTTATTTACCTATTTTAAAACAAGAAATAATATGAAAAAAACAGGAATATATTTAATGCTACTGCTCGTATCACTTGCTTTATGGTCTTGTAATGAAGACGAACCGGGCAGTGAAAGTATCTTCAAGGACAGTACAGCTCCGCAAACGGATTTCGATCGCTGGCTGTTGTCGAACTATACTTATCCGTATAACATCATGTTTAAGTATAAAATGCAGGATATTGAATCGAATAAGGATTTCGAATTGGCTCCGGCTACTGCGGATAAAAGCGTTGCTATGGCTAAATTGCTGAAGTATATTTGGTTAGAGACCTACGAAGAAGTGAGAGGAATAGATTTTGTGCGGACTTATTCACCAAAAGTGATACATCTGATTGGTTCCGGCGGTTATAACAGCAATAATTCCGTAATTTTGGGTACGGCGGAAGGCGGCATGAAAATTACGCTTTATGATGTAAATGATTTGAATCCCGAAAACGTAGATTTGGTGCGATTTCAAAGCTATATGAAAACAATATTTCATGAATTTTCGCACATTTTGCATCAAAACAAGAATTATCCTTTGGATTTTGGCGAATTGACAAAAAACGACTATGTGCAGGCCGATTGGAGTGAAAGTACTGAAACATTGGCCTTGGCTTATACCAAAGGTTTTGTCAGTCGTTATGCCCGAAAAGAACCCAATGAAGATTTTGTAGAAATGATCTCCATCTATGTGGTTTACGGTCAACAGAACTGGGATGCCATCTTGCGGGAAGCCGCTAAGGATGAAAATGGAGCGCTTGTTACGGTTGGCGAATCCGGCGCTGATATTATCAACCGAAAACTTGAGATAGTCAAACAATACCTGCGTGATTCATGGAGCATTGATCTCAATGAGCTGCGAAGGGTATTCGAGATCCGATTGGCTTCGATTGACCAATTAGATTTAACACATCTTTAAATTATGCATTTTATGAAGAAAATAGTTTATTTAAGTATGCTTGTTGCCGTATTTGCGCTGAATGCCTGTAAAGAAGACAATGACATTTTCGAAGAATCGGCGTCCATCCGCTTACAAAACGCGCTCAATGAATATCAAGAATTGCTTGCAAGCTCTACGAACGGATGGTTTGGAGACTATTATCCGGAGGAAGATCATAAGATTGGCGGATATGCCATGTTTTTGAAGTTCAATTCGAATGGTAATGTAGCAGTTAGCTGTGAAATAGCCACTAACGTTCCTGCCGGAGAAGAGAGAACTTCACAGTGGGAAATGATTGCAGAACAGGGACCTGTTCTTTCGTTTGCAAATTATAATCCGGTGATGCATTATTTCAGCGAACCTTATGCTTCGGATGTAAATGGTAGAATGGGCGATTATGAATTTGTGGTAATGAAAGCAAGCCAGGATACGATTGAATTGAAAGGCAAAAAACACAACAACCGTTTTGTCCTCCGAAGGAATACCGGAAATATTAACCCTCAAACTTATTTCTCCGGAGTAGCGGAGTTCGAAGATAAACTTTCCGAATTCGGTATGTTCAGTTTCGTATTGAAAGGAACACGTATCGGTGTGACTGCCGTCATTGACCGGACTTTCTCTATCGGATATCAGGATGAAGAGGCTAAATTGGATAAAACCGTGAAAGTTGCTTATACTTTCACCCCTGACGGTATTCTTTTGTACGAGCCTTTTACTTTCAAGGATGTAACCATGCAAAATTTTAAATGGAATGCTGCGGAAGAAAAATATGTTTGTACAGATCCCGGCGTAGATGCTTATTTTGACGTTTACTTTCCGGAGGATTATGAATTAAGGTACGGTGAATTTATCGGCAAATGGAACATGCAATACCATGGGGCCAGTACTACGACTTGGGCCAATGCAGTTGTAGAAATTGTGATAAAGAAGAAAAATGCTACCTATACCATGATTTGTCCCGAAATATTCTCTTTCCCTGGTATTGAAGTAGCTTTTGACGCACAGAAGGGGATTATCTCCATTTTGAATCATAATGCGGCCATTGATGAAGCTACGGGTTATTCAATCCGGATTTGCGCATACGACAGAACAGCAGGTTATTTGAATACTTCTTCCACCGGACCTGTCGGTATTGTCGGTAACTGGAATAAAGATGCAGGAGGCGCCAGAAGTGTTAACTTTGTCGATAATAAAGTTTGGGGAACATATCATCCTAATGGGCTAATATTCCGATTGTACAATGGTTCTACCAGCATTGGTAATTTTACGGACAATATAGGCGGATATCGTTTTAACGACATTACTATCACAAAAATTGAAGATTAAAAAGTGTAAATATGAAAAAAATATTTTATATAATAGCTTTATTTGCGGTCGTTTTATGGAGCGGTTGCGAAAAGGAAAGTTTCAGGGATTTTAGTGAAACACAAGTTGAGCTTTACAAATCCAATGTAACTTTTACGGCCCAAGGAGGCACGGGAACGATTGAGGTTGTTGCTTCTGCTTCACCGGTTACAGCTACTTCGGATCAAGCCTGGTGTAAGGTAAGCGTTTCGGGCACCGTTATCACGGTTTCGGTAGAGCCGAATATCGACAGGTCGGGGCGTACAGCCTTGGTAACCTTAAAAGTGCAAGACAAAATTAATTTTGTTCCTGTATCTCAGGCCCCTGTTTATTTACGTTTGGATAGTTATGAAACCGTTGTCTTTTTAGGGAATGGCGGTACCTATTCCTTACCTTTTGAATGTGATGTACAGCTTCCTGTTAAGGTTGTTGCCGATGACCCCTGGATTTCATACACTGTTTCGGGCAATGCAATTATTTTGAGTGCGCTGACCAATCCGGATTTTTTGACCGGTCGTACTACAAAAATCAAGGTCATTGCAGGAGATAATTTGGTAATTATACCGTTGGATGTTCTTCAAGGAGAGTTGATTACTTCATACGAGCCTGATCCGGATATCAGCGCAGTGGATAATTTTCTGAATCTGAAGAATAATGGCGGAACGTCCTCCCGTTATAAAATAACCTATTTCTCTTCGCGCTTGGCGACGCTTTATGCTAATCTGAAAGCGGCATATCCTATCTTACAGGAAATGCGAATAGAAGCGCCGAGAAGTTCGTATAAAATATCGGTTATTTTGTATAATTTAAGTGGAGAAACAGCTTCTTATTATTATTGGAATGCGACCAACGGACTTGTTCCTGTAAATGGATCCAAATCAGTTGCTTCATTTGTTTTTTCAGGAAACAGCTATTCCGGAACAACAGCTCCTTATACGAGTAATGCCAATTACACTTCTATCAGGGAATGTTTCGCTGCCGACGCAGGCTTTACTGTCATACCGGACGATAATGATACTTTTTGGTTCCGTAGTGTAGCCAATCCTTTGGATTATTTCAAAGTAGAACCGTACTAAGCAATAGAACTTGCTGCTTAAAGTAAAAAAACCTGTCTCTTCTGAAGAGACAGGTTTTTTTGTGCATGCTTAATAGCTTGTTGTTTATTTTGTTATATACTTGGATAATCCTGTAAATCGCAACGTTTATCGGCGATCATTAAACAGTCTTTCCTTTTAGGATAGAAACAACTTCATCAGGCGTTAATTGTGTGATGGCGGCAATGGTTTCAACCGGTAATCCGGCTTTGTTGCTCTCAAGCACTATCTGAATTGTCTTCTTCTTTTCTCCTTTTTCTTCTCCTTCTTTTAGCCCTTCCGCTCTACCTTCCTCTCTACCTTCCGCCTTACCTTCCTCTCTACCTTCCTCTCTACCTTCCGCCTTACCTTCTATCAGGCTCGTATTGATGACGCTTCGCTGGTAGCGCAATGCTTCCATGTGGGCATTATATTCTGCCTTTTCGGATTTGCCCAGTGTATCTACCCGCAATCGTTCGCGGGCTTCCGCCAAGCCTTTCGCATGGAAGTTGTCCGGTATTTCGCCTGTCTTCAGGAACGAAATCCATTCATCCAACGGAGTAACGGCTTTTGCGTCAAATCCATCCACTCGCAAAATATAATATTCCGGAAACAAATCTCCAACGTTCTTATAGGTAAATTGTTCCTGCTGCCGTTTAGACAGTTGCAATACATCATTTTTATGAAGACCGCGAAAAACCGTGTTCCCGTGATAAATGTAATCTTCTCCCTGCCCCAAATCAAAATAGACGATGTTGATGGAATAGAGTTTTTTGACACG
>JAITQA010000017.1 GCA_031289145.1 Dysgonamonadaceae bacterium
GAATTTCTTGAATCCCAATGATATTGCCTCTGTTGAAATACTGAAAGACGCCTCGGCCACCGCTATTTATGGAGCCAGAGCCGCCAACGGCGTTGTTATCATCACCACGAAAAGAGGAAGTGAAGGGAAATCAGTCGTTTCTTACGGCGCATCGTATGGCGTCCAAAAACACGCCGATATTTTTGACGTCTATAACCTGAAAGACTGGATGACTGCCAAAAATTTTTCGAGTTGGGACTATTGGATGTTCGACAACAGTGTACTTCCTTACGGAAATGTTACGCTGGAAGAAGCCATGAAATACCCTAAAAATGGAGTCGCCTATAAATTGCCTTACACCAATACACAAATTGAAGACGCCGGAGAAGGTACCGATTGGGTGGACTTGATTTCAAGAGCCGGAAGTATCCAACAGCATAATGTGAGTGTGCAAGGCGGCAGTAATCAAACCAAATACTTGGTTTCACTCAACTATTACGACCACAAGGGTATCATTAAAAATTCCGGACTGCAACGTTACACCGGAAAAATAAACCTGGACCAGACGATTAATCCGCATGTAAAAATGGGAATCAACATGATTGTTTCCCGTATCGACAACGACAACAGTGAGTTGGGAGAAAAACAATACGAGCAATCCGGAATTCTCCGCGCTGCCGTACAAATGGGGCCGCACATTCAAGCCATAGACGAAAACGGAAATTATCCGATCAATCCGATGTTGCCGACCCAACCCAATCCTTATTCACTGCTGAATGTGCAGGATAGGGGGCGAATGGACCGAATTCTTGCCAACGCTCATGTAACCGTTGACCCCATTCAGTATTTGAGAATCAAATTGAGCGCAGCAACGGACGTCGCCTATCAAAGCCGGAAAGCCTATATGCCTAAATCCACTTTGTGGGGAAATATATGGCAAGGTTACGCCTCTATCAATCAGGGACAAAACGAACAATACCTCTTGGAAGGCACCGCCAATTATACGAAAGAATTGAATCGAATTCATCGCTTGGGAGTATTGCTTGGAATGTCGTATGAAAAATTCAACACCAAC
The DNA here is from genome assembly GCA_031289145.1 of Dysgonamonadaceae bacterium. Taxonomy (GTDB): domain Bacteria; phylum Bacteroidota; class Bacteroidia; order Bacteroidales; family Azobacteroidaceae; genus Azobacteroides. The sequence goes on from JAITQA010000017.1 coordinate 1,055, forward strand.
AGTCATTACCTGGAAAATACGGAGTTTATCACCGATGCTTTCGGCTATAATAATATGGGTTCGGGAGTCGGAGTAAAAAATGTCAAATCTTCGGCAAGTGAAAATAAGATGCAATCTTTTTTCACGCGCATCAATTATTCCCTGTTAGACCGGTATTTACTGACTGCCACTTTTCGCGCCGACGGCGCCAGTGTTTTCGCCACCAATCATAAATGGGGTTATTTCCCGTCCGCAGCATTAGCGTGGAATATTACCGAAGAAGATTTTATGGAAAAACTCCGTTCCTCCTTGTCATTAGTAAAGTTACGAATAAGTTACGGTCAAACGGGAAACTCCGATATTGGTCAAAATGCGTTTGCAGCCTATTACGCAGCGCCGGCATGGAATAATGTGGATAAAAGTCAAGTGATAGGCGTTTTCCAAAGCCGCCTGGCTAATCCGGATTTAAAATGGGAAACAACGACCGAATTCAATCTCGGTTTGGACGTATCGGTATTCAACGGTAAAATTTCCGGCGCTTTCGAATATTATAACCGGACGATTTCCGATTTGTTGAATTTCAAAGAATTGAATGTATATCAGGATATTAGCTTGGTAATGGGAAACTTAGGAAAAACGCAAAGCCGGGGTTTTGAAGCGACCATTAATACGAAAAATATTACCCGTAAAGATTTCTCCTGGGCTACCGATTTTACTTTTTCCACATTCAAAGACCGTTGGCTCGAACGAACGCCGGATTGGAAACCTGCGGTTTATCAAAATACAAACGACCCGATTCGTCCTGTTTATTCCCGTGTGGCAGAAAGAATATTGCAAGTAGGGGAAACTCCTCCTGCCTCGCAACCGGATTTAAGACCGGGACAAATTGTATTGAAAGATATCGACGGCTATTTGAGAGATACCGAAGGAGACCCTGCGGTAGATGCAAATGGAAGATTTATCCGTACCGGAAAACCGGACGGCATTCTTGATGAAGCCGATATGCAGTTAATCGGGACATCCGACCCTGGATTTATTGCCGGTCTGTCCAATCGAATCAGTTGGAAGAATTTTGATTTCTCTTTCGATTTCAATGGCTTGTTCGACCGGTTTATGATGGACCCGACTTATATGGCTTTGGGCGCATCTGCCGATGGAATAGCGCAATACGGATACAATGGGTTACGGATTTTGGATACCCGTTGGACGCCCGACAACCCATCGACTACACAGCCAAGCTCTTTCTATGGCTGGTCAAATTACGGTTATGGCGACTGGTTCTACCAAAAAGCCTGGTTCATACGTCTACAGAACATAACAGTAGGTTATACGCTTCCTCAAACGCAGGCGCTTAACAAACTGTTTTCCAGTTTCCGCTTGTACTTCAATGTAAACAACGTTTGTACATTTACGCCTTACACAGGATTAGACCCGGAAACAGATGTATATGCAGCCGCTTATCCGAACGTGCGTACTTTTACTTTCGGATTGGATATTCGATTTTAAATAAACCCATACAAAATAAGAAATACAATGAAAACAATATTGAAATACATGATACTTATCGCCTTACCGGTATTGATGTTTAATTGCAGCGACTTGGAGCCGGTCGATTACGGCGAAATCAATCCTTCCATCTTTCCAAAAACAGAAGAGGATTTACAAGCAATGGTTATGTCGTGCTATTATCCCTTGAGAGGCGCTTGGTGGGATGGCATCAATCACAATTCAGAAAGAGGACAAATGTTTGTCAACGACTGCTGTACGGAAATTCTTACCGGAAAATTCGGAATACAAAAGATGTGCGCCGAATTGTCGTTTACCGAAATGAACAATGAGATTACCTGGTTTTATTACATACGTCCCGGCGGCGAATATTCGGATGGATTCAGCAATAAAATCAGCCGCTGTACTTTGGTCCTGGATGAAATAGAAAACAGTAGTTTAAATGCCGATTTGAAAAACAAATATCTGGCGGAAGTGCGTTGCGCAAGAGGCTATCTTTCCTATATTCTGTTTGATATGTACGGACCATTGGTCATTGCACCTATCGAAGTGCTGAAAGACCCGTTGAAAGAAACGCCCTTGCCCCGCCTGTCCAACGAAGAAATGGTACAATTTATTGAAGATGATTTGTTGTTTGCCGCCGAATATCTTCCCACGCCCAAAAACGCCGAATACGGGCGGTTCAGTCAGGGACTTGCTAAAACCTTGTTGATTCGTTTATACTTGCACGAAACCGTTCACGATAAAACGTATTATAACAAGGTAGAAACGCTTGCCCGAGAAATCATTGACGCCAAATGGTATTCGTTGATGAGCGAATACACGACTTTATTTGAATTTGCCGGAATGACCCGGACAAACCCGGAATATATATTTGTAGTGCCTTCTTCCATAGAAGGGCCTAATCTGTCGCAATGGCGAATGATGGTCATGCCGCCTGCTTCCAAAGAATATCCTATCGGATGGGCGACCATACAAAGCACGTGGTGGTTTTATGACACATTCGAACCCGCCGATACAAGAAAAACGTATATGATTACCGGATACAGTACCAACGACGGTCAGGTGTATAACCGGGAAAATCCAAGTGAATTTATTGACATCGGTCCTTTGCCTCAAAAATATCAAATAGAAATAGTCGGCAGTCAGCAGTCAAATTTGGATATTGTCCTTTACCGTTATCCCGAAGTGCTGTTATCGTTAGCGGAAGCCATTGTCATGAAATCCGGCGGAAATCTTACACAGGAAGCCGTCGATTTGATGAACCAAGTGCGTGCAAGAGCCAAATTGAACGGAAAAACATTGGCTGATTTCCCAACAAAAGAAGCCTTTATCAATCAGTTATTGACCGAAAGAAGCCATGAATTTTGGTGCGAAAACGGACAATACCGGGCGGACTTAATCCGGTTCGACAAATTATACGACCGCATCATGGAACTGAATAACAGTCAGGCTCCGTATGCCGCCAAATACAAATACGTGTATCCCTTGCCCTTATCGGTTATTGTAGATGGGAAAGGAATGGTTAAACAAAATCCGGGATACAATCAATAAGAATTAAAACTGAAAACCTAACAGGTTTTAAAAACCTGTTAGGTTTATATAATCAATAAAAAAATATGAATTATAAATTGTTTTTGTTTGTTATATCAATGAGTTTCGTTGCCTGTTCTCCGAAACAAGCAGACGAATTTATTGAAAAAAAGAGTACGGTTGAATACAAATCCCTCGATGACAAATTTCCCAATCCGGAAAGAGGTTTTTACAAATATTCGGATTGCAACTTGGGAAGCGGCGCCGGAATGCTTTCGGAAAGCACATTAAGAGCATATCGGGGAAACAATATTTCTTTGCTGTTCCGGTATTTTTATCTGAAAAATTTCCGGAATGCGCCCTTGTCAAGCAAAGCTTTGGAAGATTTTGATAAAGATATGGCGACCATTCGTAAATCGGGCATGAAATGTGTCTTGCGTTTCGCCTACACCAGCGCCATCAACGAACCGGATGCGCCGCTCAGTACCGTTTTGCAGCATTTAGACCAGTTGAAGCCCTATTTAGAAAAGAATGCCGACGTCATTGCCGTCATGCAGGCGGGATTTATCGGTTCGTGGGGCGAATGGTATTACACCACCAACGGCTTGAATACATCCGGAGCGCGGTATCAGGTGCTGAGTAAACTTTTGGAAACATTGCCCCCCAATCGGATGGTGCAAGTACGAACGCCGGCATATAAGAAAGAATTTTTTCAACGCACCACGCCCTTAAAGCAAGAAGAAGCATTTACCATGCAACAGATTGCACGAGTGGGGCATCACAACGATTGCTTCTTAGCCAGCGCCACCGATTACGGAACCTATCAGGATATTGAAGCCGACAAAGCCTATTTGAATAAAGATTGCATGTATGTTCCGATAGGCGGCGAAACCTGTCCGCCCGATGGCGTGGACCCGGCTGACGGTTTGAAAGCCTATAATGAAATGCGCCTCCTGCATTTTAGCTTTCTGAATGAAGATTACTATACCAACGTCAACAGCCTGTGGATTGCCAACGGATACATGGACAGGATAATTAAGGAATTGGGTTATCGTTTTGAACTGATTTCGGGAGAATATACGACTGAAATTTCCCCAGGAAGCGCTTTGAAAGCTCATATTCTATTGAAAAACAGCGGCTTTGCTTCCTTGTATAATGAACGCTTGGTGGAACTGATACTAAAAAACAAGGTGTCTCAATCGGTTTACAAAGTAAGGTTGGATGTAGAACCTCGCCTTTGGAAACCCGATATGAACAGTGAAATAGACCTTGTAGCAGGTCTCCCAAAGGATATGCCGGAAGGAGAATATGCGCTTTACCTGAACTTGCCCGATGCTTCGGAAACGCTTTACGGCAATCCCGATTATTCTATCCGTTTGGCAAACGAAAATGTGTGGGAAAGCG
>JAITQA010000054.1 GCA_031289145.1 Dysgonamonadaceae bacterium
AATCAGTTTCCGGTCTTGGTCAGTCTTTCTCGGAGGGCGATGGCTTTCTTGTCTGGTTGGCGCCTGACCCTGTAGGGAAAGGAGTCAAAGGTCTGATAAAATCCGGGGGTATCATAGAATTGCCTTATATCGACAACCTCAACGTTGATCCCCTTGTACATTGGACGCATGAATATGCAGCGTCTGTATCTACTTTTTTCGGATGGAAAGACGAAGGCAGTTCTATCAATCGAACCACAACATCGGTAAGCGCCACTCGCGACTTGAGCAAGGCTTATCGTTTGGCCGGTCGGGAAGTAAATGAACCCTTGACCTTCGGTACGGCCAATTTCGCCATAGCCGGTAATCCGTATATGAGCAGCATCAACTTTGCTCAATTGCAAACGGAAAATCCATCTGTCACCAAAGGCACTTACTATATATGGATTGGTCCTGGAAGTAACAACAGCACTCCCGGAAGTTATGCGGTATATAATGTATGTACCGGTACTACTACCGGTCGCACCGATGTTGAATTGAGCGATAGCATTGCACCCATGCAATCGTTTATCATTGAAAAATCATCTGATGCAGGCGCTTCTGCAACTTTGAATTTCGATCTGGCCACAATCGGCGTTACCGCTGGTAGCCGTCCGATCTTACGTTCAGCCACTCCGCAAGGTGACAAACTGGCTATCGTCGCATCGACTGCTCAGGCAGGCGTGCGCACCGTGATTGCTTCCCGTCAGGAAGGCAGCAGCAGTTTTGGCCCGGCCGATTCCCGCAAACTTTTTGATGCAATCAACAGCATCCCCGAAGTCTATACACTCAAACCGGGTGCGAATAAGGCACAGGTGGCTACGGCCGTCAATGTGTTGGACGAAATCACCGGTGAAACACTTATTCCTTTGGTCATATCGACGACTTATAAAGGTGAACTGACCTTTACCTTTAGCGGTATGGATACTTACTATGCACGTATTTCCCTGTTGGATACGGAAAGAAATACGGAAATCGACTTGACGGGCAAAGCGCAATACGAATACAAGTTCAATTATGTACCCGCACAGTCCGGTGGAACGACCGTCTCCAACGACAGCCGCTTCTTTATCCGGCTGCATAAAGTTGCTACCGGCATAGCGGATGTGGCATCGGAAGCTGTCCGGATATATGCACCTTATCCCGGAACGCTGCAAGTGGTATCTACACACCCGCTACATCAGGTGATGGTGTATAACCTGCAGGGTGCAAGGATTTACAATGCACAGATTCAGACCAATACACACAAAGTGGATGGTCTTGCTGCCGGTGTTTACCTTGTAAAGGTTGTCAGTAACAATACGGTGAAAACGGAAAAGGTAATTGTCAGGTAAGGCTTTAACGATGACGCCCGATTGATAGAAAAAAGGAATGGAGAGAGAAGAAACGGCGGCAAAGCCGCCGTTTCTTCTCTCTCCATTCCTTTCCTAAAAAAAGATTTCGCCGTCCTGTCGACTAAGAGAGCGAAGCGAACGCATGGAGACATCTTCTGCTAATCGTTAAGCACTTACCTGACAATCTTCTTGCAGTCCTGATAAGGACGGTACTTTCAGGTCAAGTGAAATACCTGAAAAGCGAAATAGCACCTCAAAAAAAGTTTTAGCCGTTTTCTATGGCATTGAAAGAATTTTTTTTGTACATTTGCAAAAAAACAAAGAATCAGTGTTATTATGTTAGATTTAAATGCCTCAGTACTGTTGATATATACCGGAGGAACTATCGGAATGATAGAAGACTCCCAGACAGGCGCTTTAAAATCGTATGATTTCAATTATTTAAAAGACTACGTCCCGGAATTACAACGCCTCAAATTCAATATTGACAGTATCCAATTCAAACAACCGATAGATTCTTCGGATATGAGTCCTGAAGAATGGAAAAAAATTGTACAAATTATCGAAGAAAACTACCATAAGTATGATGGTTTTGTTGTTCTTCAGGGTACAGACACCATGGCTTACTCGGCTTCAGCATTGAGTTTTATGCTGGAAGATTTGAACAAACCGGTTATTTTGACCGGCTCGCAATTACCGATTGGTAAAATCCGGACAGACGGTAAGGAAAATCTGGTTACGGCCTTAGAAATTGCAGTGGATAAAGACCCGGAAGGGAATGCTTTAGCCCCGGAAGTATGTATTTTTTTTCAGAATTTGTTGATGCGAGGGAATCGTACAGCCAAGATAAATGCGGATTACTTTAAAGCTTTCAATTCATTTAATTATCCGGTGCTGGCAGAGGCCGGAACTTATATCCATTACCGGCATGAAGTGATTCATCATCCGGATAAAACCTGTATTCCCCAATTTCATTATTTATTGGACAAGAATGTAAGTATCATCAAACTTTTCCCCGGTATTTCGACGGAGATTTTGGACGCAATGATACAGATTCCTCACTTGAAAGGAATTGTTTTAGAAACTTATGGCGCCGGTAATGCTTCCGGCGATGCCCATTTTCTGAATAGTATCAAAGCAGCTATCGACAAGGGAATTGTTGTGGTAAATGTAACGCAATGTGCACATGGTTCGGTAAATATGGACCGCTACCAAACAGGAAAAACTTTGAAAAATATCGGTGTACTGTCCGGTTATGATATGACAACAGAGGCAGCTATTACCAAATTGATGTTTCTTTTTGGTCATAAATTAAGTCCTGAAGAAGTAAAAGAACGAATAAAATTATCTTTAGCCGGAGAAATGACAGTTAAATAGAAAGCAATCTTGCAGGATTTTTTCTACAAAAGGTATTTATTTATCCAAATTTTGTTACCTTTGCAAGACTATTTTTTGACAATCATTTTTATGACTACCATCATCAAAATACGAAATGGCTTAGCTATCAACTTGGAAGGTAAGGCAGAACTCACACTTTGTGATTCTGTTTCTTATAAATCAGAGTTTTATGCGATATTCCCGGATGATTTTCCGGGCTTCGTACCGAAAATTTGCGTCAAACCCGGCGACAGGGTATTAGCCGGAACAGCCCTCATGTATGATAAAAACCGTCCCGAAATTAAACTTACTTCTCCTGTCAGCGGGACAATTGAACTGGTGAACCGGGGCGAAAAGCGAAAATTGCTAAATGTCATCATCAAAGCCGATAAGGAAAACGAATACCTGAATTTCGGTGAAAAAGACCTGAAGTCCATGACTCCGGAAGAGATAAAATCCTTGTTGGCTGAAACCGGAATCTTTGCTTTCATCCGGCAACGTCCATACGCTGTTATCGCCAATCCAAAAGATATTCCCCGTGATATTTTTGTGACCGGTTTTTGCTCGGCGCCCTTAGCGCCCGATTTTGAAATACAGTTGAATAATGCCGGTGAATCGGATGCTTTTCAAACGGGTTTGACTGTTCTGGCTATGCTGACTTCCGGCAAAGTATACCTGGGTATATGCAACACAGCCAAACTTCCCTGTCTGAAAGAAGCAAAAAATGTCGAAATCGTTACTTTTGAAGGGCCGCATCCGGCCGGGAACGTTAGCGTTCAGCTAAATCATATCAAACCTGTCAACAAAGGTGAAATCGTGTGGACAATGAACGCTTCCGACGTCTCTTTTATCGGGCGTTTATTCCTTCATGAAAAAGTCGTTCTTGACCGGCTTGTCGCGCTTACAGGTTCGGAAGTTCCGAAAAACGACCGTACGTATTATCACTCAACTGTAGGCGTTTGTCTCGAAGATATGGTGAAAAATTGTACGGAACAATCACAAAAACACTTACGTTACACCAGCGGAAATGTTTTGACGGGTACGCAAATTCCCTCCAACGGCTTTTTACATGCATTTGACAACCAAGTGACTGTTATCCCCGAAGGTGATGAAACACATGATTTTCTGGGCTGGATTACGCCGGGGTTCGATAAATTTTCCATGAACCGGAGTTTTCCCGCTTTCATCGTTCAGGCATTGACAAAGAAAGCATACAAGATGGATGCGCGTATCAAGGGTGGTCGCCGGGCTATGATTATGTCTAATGAATGGGACAAAGTGTTTCCGATGGATATTCACCCGGAATTTTTGGTCAGGGCTATTCTTTCCAAGGATATTGAAAAAATGGAAGACCTTGGTATTTACGAAGTTGCACCGGAAGATTTTGCCTTGTGCGAATTTGTCGATACGTCTAAAATGGAATTACAAGCCATTGTAAGACAAGGTTTGGATTGGCTTTATAAGGAATTGAGTTAATAGATGGGCGGTAATTTAAAGAATATATATGCAGTTTTTACGAAAATATTTGGATAAGATAAAACCGAATTTCGAAAAAGGGGGGAAGTTCGCCATGTTGCAATCGGTTTTTGACGGATTTGAAACATTCCTGTTTGTGCCGAATAAAACGTCCCGAACGGGTGTGCACATCCACGATGCCATTGATTCCAAGCGAACGATGTCGATTGTGGTAATCGCCCTGCTCCCTTGTCTGCTGTTCGGTATGTACAACGCTGGGTACCAACATTACCGGGCTATCGGACTGACGGCCGATTTCCCAAGCACTTTTATTTACGGCTTGTTGGCTGTCCTGCCGGTTGTCGCTGTTTCGTATATAGTCGGTCTGGGAATAGAGTTTGTCGTCGCCCAATGGAAGGGCCATGAAATACAGGAAGGGTTTTTGGTGTCGGGGATACTGATTCCGCTGATTGTTCCCATTGATACGCCACTTTGGATGATTGCGCTGGCAACGGCTTTTGCCGTTATTTTTGCCAAAGAAGTCTTTGGCGGCACGGGATTCAATATCTGGAATGTGGCTTTGGTTGCAAGGGCTTTCCTGTTCTTCGCCTATCCGTCCAAAATGTCGGGCGATTCGGTTTTTGTGCGGACAAGTGAGACTTTCGGGATAGGAGGCGGACAAGTGATTGACGCTTTTTCGGGCGCAACGCCTTTGGGACAAATTGCAACGGCAACTTCCAACATACAGGTAAGCGGGATTTTAGGTAATCCGCTGACTTATTGGGACCTGTTTTTGGGCTTGATTCCGGGTTCCGTCGGGGAAACATCCAAGCTATGCATCTTGTTGGGAGCGCTAATTCTCTTAGCCACCGGCATTGCTAACTGGCGCACCATGCTTTCCGTTTTTGCCGGAGGTATTTTCACCGCATGGGTTTTTAACCGGATAGGAACGACGCCGACTATGCTGATTTCCCCGTTGGAGCATCTGCTGCTGGGGGGCTTCGCTTTTGGCGCTGTGTTTATGGCGACCGACCCGGTCACTTCCTGCCGGACACAAGCCGGGAAATATATTTTCGGTTTCTTAGTCGGCATTTTTGCCATAACGGTTCGCGTGCTGAATCCCGGCTATCCCGAAGGCATGATGCTGGCCATTCTTTTTATGAATTCATTCGTCCCGCTGATTGATTATTTAGTCGTGGAGAGAAACATAAGCAAGCGGAAGAAAAGAATAAAAAGTTAAACAACAGACAAATGAACAAAGAAGGAAATACATATACATTGATTTATTCGGTCGTTATCGTCGTATTGGTGGCTTTGCTCCTTGCGGTAACCTCTCAGGTTTTACGGCCGAAACAGGCGCAAAATGAAGCTATCGACAAAATACGCCGGATGCTGACCGCTATCAATCTGTCTTCGACCAATTCAAATGCCGAGCAATTGTATAAGGAGTATATAACAGATGCTTACTTGGTGGATGCGCAAGGAAACAGAACGGAAGGCGAGGCTTTCGATACCGAACCGGAAACCGAACTGGCGAAGCCGAAAGCGGAAAGGAAATATCCGGTGTTTGAAGCCGTCGTCGACGGGAACAAAAAATATATTCTCTCCATGCGGGGCGCAGGGCTTTGGGGCCCGATTTGGGGATTTATTTCCTTGGATGATGATAAGGATACGGTTTTTGGAGCTTCCTTTTCCCATGAAGGCGAAACGCCGGGTTTGGGCGCAGAAATAGAAAAACAGGAATTCAGCAGGGAATTTATCGGGAAAAAGTTTTTCGACAAGGATGGAAATTTTGTTTCCATTGCTGTGGTGAAAGCCGGTAAAACAGTACAGGAACAAGATTATGTAGACGGTATTTCAGGCGGAACAATTACCAGCCAAGGGGTAAATGCCATGCTGAAAGCAAGTATCGGAGCTTACGAACCGTTTTTAAAAATAAAGCAATGAACGAAAAAAACAAAGCAATATTATTCAATCCGTTGAGCAAAGACAATCCGGTCACGGTACAAATGTTGGGCATCTGTTCGGCATTGGCGGTGACCAGCAAGTTAGAACCGGCGGTTATCATGGCCATTTCCGTTACGGCGGTCATCGCTTTCTCGAATCTGATTATTTCTTTGATACGCAACTCCGTACCCGGAAGAATACGTATCATTGTGCAATTGTTGGTTGTGGCAGCTTTGGTAACCGTCATCAACGAGATTTTAAAGGCTTTTGCCTACGATGTAAGTAAACAGTTGTCGGTATTTATCGGCTTGATTATTACAAACTGCATTGTAATGGGGCGCCTGGAGGCTTTCGCGCTGGGAAACAAGCCCTGGCCGTCCTTTTTAGATGGGATAGGCAATGGCGTAGGATACGGTTTGATTCTGGTAATTGTAGGATTTTTCAGAGAACTGTTTGGTTCCGGTACGCTGTGGGGATTCAGGATTATTCCCGAATCTTTTTACGAAGCCGGCTATGCCAACAACGGATTGATGATTCTTCCGCCCATGGCATTGATTTTGGTGGCTTGTATCATTTGGATACACCGGTCAAAAGATAAAAATTTACAGGAAAAATAATTCATAATTGATAATTCATAATTTTTGATTATGCAGGACTATTTAAGTACTTTTGTTCGTTCCGTTTTCATGGAAAATATGCTCTTCGCGTATTTTCTGGGCATGTGTTCGTTTCTGGCGATATCGAAAAATGTAAAAACGGCTTTCGGGTTGGGGATTGCAGTGACATTTGTTTTGTTCGTAACCTTGCCCGTCAACTATTTATTGGAGAATTACGTATTAAAGCAAGGCGCATTGAGTTGGCTGGGAGAGCCGTTTGCCGAAGTGGATTTGAGTTTTCTCAGTTTCATTATTTTTATAGCGGTAGTTGCATCCATTGTTCAATTGCTGGAGATGATAATTGAGAAATTTTTGCCGGCTTTATATAATTCATTGGGTATTTTTCTGCCGTTGATTGCGGTCAATTGCGCCATATTGGGAGGCAGTTTGTTCATGCAACAAAAAGATTTTCCGAATACGGGAGTGGCAACCATCTATGGATTGGGTTCCGGTATCGGCTGGTTGATGGCCATTACAGGAATGGCGGCCATTCGGGAGAAATTGCAATATTCCGATATTCCCAAGCCATTGAAAGGATTAGGGATTGCATTTATCATCACGGCTTTAATGGGATTGGGTTTTATGAGTTTTTCAGGAATAAAAATATAAATTATGTTGCTGTTAATATCCGGAGGATTGACCATCATCGCAAGCGTAGCAGTTTTTCTGGCGCTGATATTGTTATTTGTCGCCATATTGTTGTTTGCCAAAAGTAAACTTACACCTTCAGGCAATGTAAAAATTATCGTCAACGATGAAAAGTCGTTCGATGTGGCCCGGGGCGGAACGGTTTTATCCACCTTGCAGTCCAACGGAATATTTCTTTCGAGCGCATGTGGCGGAAGCGGTTCTTGCGGACAATGCCGTTGTCGGATTATGGAAGGCGGTGGAGAAATTTTGCCAACTGAAGTCGGGTTTTTCACCCGCAAACAAATCAAAGACCATTGGCGCTTGGGTTGCCAAACCAAAGTAAAGGAAGACCTGAATATTCGCGTTGCGGAAGAAGTTTTTGGTGTGAAAGAGTGGGAATGTGAAGTGGTTTCAAATTACAATGTAGCCTCGTTTATCAAGGAATTTGTGGTGAAACTACCGGATGGAGCGCATTTGAATTTCAAACCCGGTTCGTATATCCAGATAAAAGTGCCCAAATACGAAGTCCCATTTTCAGATTTTAATATTGAAGCCCGTCCTGCCGAAGGACAGGACGCCGACCGGTTCCGGAAAGAATGGGACAAATTCAGGATGTGGAGCCTGACGGGAAGAAATGCGGAAGAAAATATACGCGCTTATTCCATGGCTAACTATCCGGCCGAAGGCGATATTGTGATGCTAAATATCCGCATCGCGACTCCGCCTTTCGACAGAAATACGGGAACCTGGAAAGCCGGTGTGCCTTCCGGAATCTGTTCATCCTATATTTTCGGCCTGAAACCCGGAGATAAAGTATGGATTTCCGGGCCTTACGGCGAATTTCATATCTTAGACACAAAACGCGAAATGCTGTACATCGGCGGAGGCGCGGGGATGGCTCCTTTGCGGTCTCAACTCCTGCATCTCTTTCATACATTGAAGACTACCGACCGGAAAGTATCGTATTGGTACGGCGCCCGTTCGAAGAATGAAATCTTTTATGAAGAAGATTTTCGTAAAATTGAAAAAGATTTTCCTAACTTTGCATTCAATATTGCCTTGAGCGAGCCTTTGCCTGAAGACAACTGGACAGGCTCTGTCGGATTTATTCACCAGGTTATTTACGACAATTACTTGGCCGGTCATGAAGCGCCCGAAGACATAGAATACTACATGTGTGGTCCGGGGCCGATGGCAAATGCCGTCAAGGGCATGTTGGACAACTTGGGCGTACCGCCCGAAATGCTGATGTTTGACGATTTCGGATAAAATAAATATAATCATGTTTAAACACAAAAAAATGAAAACAATTAATGCAATTTTGTTAGTATTGGCCACTGCAACAGTATTTCCTTGCATGGCGGAAGCCGCACCTAAAAAGAACATCGGTTTGCAAATGTATTCTTTGCGGAATAATATCGGAAGAAACAGCGAAAACGTTGATTCCATTATTATCAAAATCGGTAAGATGGGCTACAAATATGTAGAGACCGCAAACTACAATGAGGGTAAGATTTACGGATTAAGCCCGGAGGAATTCAAGGCCAAATTAGCGGCTAATAAGCTCACGGCTCTCTCCTGCCATACAGGGAGATCACTTGCCAAGGTTGTATCGGAAACAAACTGGGACGAGACCTGGGCTTGGTGGGACAAGTGCATTGCGAGCCACAAAGCTGCCGGCATGAAGTACATTGTCACTCCTTCGATGCCCGCCGATCTGTCGATTCAGGATTTGCAAACCTACTGCGATTATTACAATAAGATCGGGGAAAAATGCAAAGCAGCCGGTATGAGATTCGGATACCACAACCATGCCTACGAATTTAGTACAAAATTCGATATCGACGGCAAACAGGTGGCGATGTACGACTATATGGTTGAGCACACGGATAAAGATAAAGTTTTCTTCGAAATGGATGTATACTGGGTGATAAAAGGTTTGCGGACTCCGGTTGAACTGTTTAAGAAATATCCGGGAAGATTTGATGTACTGCATATCAAAGACGAAGCGGAGTTGGGAGAAAGCGGAATGGTCGGATTTGACGCTATTTTCAAGCATATCGGTACGGCCGGAACAAAATATCTTATTGTAGAAGTGGAAAATTATAATTTTTCGCCGGAACAATCCGTAAAATTAAGTTTGAATTACCTGAACAAAGCCGGTTTTGTCAAAAAGAACTATTCAAAATAAACGAAAAGTTAAAATACAATTGCTTCAAGTCAATATGTGCACATATTTCACGTATTTCGATAATATTTGATAAAAAATATTTGGTTGTTTAATTTAATTTCCTACATTTGCAGAAAAAAATATTTTTGTTAAGGAAAAAAGAAATATTGAAACTAAGTGATGCGAATCTTCTGTATCAATACAAAGACTCTGGTAAGAGCATTTATGTAGTGGAGCTATTCGACCGCTATATTCCTTTGTTGTATGGTGTAGGTCTGAAATATCTGAAAGACGGAGATAAAGCGCAAGATACGGTAATCCGGTTTATCGAAGCTATACGTGACAAAATTTTCGACCGTGATTCTGTTGATTTTCGGTCTTGGATTTATCAGGAAATGAAGAATTTTTGTTTACAAATACGAAGCAATGAAGGCGGCAAAGAAATCCTTATTGAGGATGATTCCGATTTTACAGACTATGGAGACATTATGTATCTTCTTGAAAAAGAAGATAATTACAATAATGTGAAAATTCTGAAGATTTGTTTAGAAAAACTTCCCGATCAACAACGAATATGCTTGATTTATTTTTTTATGAACGATTTGTCGTTTGACGAAATAGCTGACAAAACGGGATATACGCTGGAACACGTGAAAACTTATATTCGACAAGGGAAACGTAATTTAAAAATATCTATTGAAAAAAATGGCTTATGAATCTTTTAAATTACATACTAAATATCCGCCAAGGAAAAGAAGCGCATGATTTTGAGCGGGAGACAATGGAAGACCCCTTTCTGTATGCGGCTATTGAAGGTTATGATAGCGTAGATGAAGATCATAAAAAGAACCTAAAAAAACTTCGCAAACAAATTTCTTCCGACCTTCATCAGAAGAAAGAAATATATAGCACTATAACAAAATCAATTAGAAGAAAATCTTCCAAATTGAGATTCAAGAAACGAATACCGCTTAGGATATGGGGTATTATTGCCTGTTTTTTGCTAATCGTCGGTTTGATTATCTGTTTGTTTTTGTTAGAAAGTTCGCGCCGGACTAAAACGGACGCAATTGTTTTGTCGGAAAAATCGGCCGAACCCCCAATAAATACTATCGAAAAGGCATATTCGGATACAATCAGGACACCAAAGAAAAAGCCTGAGAAAAAAAGCAAAGAAAGCAAAGAAAACAAAGAAAGTAAAGAAAACAAAGAAAACAAAAAATCGAAACAGCTTACCCCGGATACCTATTCCGAATATATAAAATCCTTATCGCAAAAAGCACAAAAAGCACAAAAAGCAACATCTATAGAGGATGATTTACAGGCGATATCCGTCAAATATGCACGGAATAGTAAGAGAACAGTAGTCCCAGTGAGTAAAGCCTTGAAAATTTCAGAGACAGAACTCAATCAACTTGATGCTCAAATTTCTGGCAAGCCATTTCCGGCGGCTGGGGAAAACGCCTATCAAGACTATTTGAAAAAAAGACGCAAACAACTTACCAGTGAAGATTGTACGCAAGCAAAAGGAAAAGTCATCCTGCTTTTTTCGGTAAATGAGAAAGGACGCCCATACAACATAAAGATAACTAAGTCTTTATGCAGGGAAGCCGATACGGAAGCAGTGCGGCTTTTGGCCGATGGGCCTGCCTGGACAAAAGGAAGTAAAGATGCCAAATTAGAAATAAACTTCTGATTTATACATTTTTAACACTACTCTTTGCAATCTTTTGGGTACATTTGCTGTCTACTATCAAGAAATGTATTGAAAAGAATTATAAATTAACACATAAAAGAATATGAAACGTCGTGATTTTTTAAAAACAAGCGCTGCTGTAGGGGTAGCCGCATTAACGTTCGACAATTTGCAAGCTGCCATGAACACAAACACCATTATGGCTGAAGCTGTTCCGGATATGGTTGCTGTTATGGGCGGAGAACCGGAACAACTTCTGGAAAGAGCACTAAAGGAAATGGGTGGCATTGGAAAATACGTCAAAAAAGGACAAAGCGTTGTGATTAAACCCAATATCGGGTGGGATAAAAAGCCGGAATTTGCCGCCAATACCAATCCCGATTTAATAGGCGCTTTGGTAAAACAATGTCTCAACGCCGGTGCAAAAAAAGTAACGGTTTTCGACCGCACCTGTGATAACTGGCAAAAATGTTATGACCGGTCCGGAATTAAAAAGGCAGCTGAGGATGCCGGAGCCACCGTTCTGCCTGCGCATGATGAATCCTATTTCAAAGAAGTCAGTCTTCCGAAAGGCGTTCAGCTAAAATCCGCCAAAATACACAAAGCCTTATTAGAAGCGGATGTATGGTTTAATGTACCGGTACTGAAAAATCATGACGGCGCCCAGATGTCGATTGCAATGAAGAATTATATGGGAATCGTTTTCGACAGAGGCTTTTTCCATGCTAACGACTTACAGCAATGTATCGCCGATATTTGTACGTGGAATAAAAAACCGGTATTAAACATCATCGATGCTTATCGCTGTTTGCGTAGAAGTGGGCCACAAGGACGCTCCGTTTCCGATACCAGTGTATTGAAAGCGCTGATTATTTCTACAGATATTGTAGCGGCGGATACGGCTGCCATAGGTTTATTCAACCAGGTAGAAAAAATGGATGTTAATTTGGTGAAACATATCGCCAATGGCGAAAAACTGAAATTAGGCACACAAAAATTAGATAAATTAAATGTGAAGAGAATAAAACTGTGACACGTATGAAATTTAATATTTTGAAACTGACCCGTATCCTACTTGCTATTGTTATTTTTCTTCCAATTGTATTTTTCTTCTGTGATTTTGCCGATATAACGCCCAATTCGTTTGCAAATTTATTGAAAATACAATTGGTTCCGGCTGTGCTTGCCGGAAGTAGTGTGATTTTGATAGTATTGGGGGCGCTAACCATTCTATTCGGACGGCTTTATTGCTCGATAATCTGTCCGCTGGGTATTTTTCAGGATATTATCGCTTGGTTTACCAAAAGAGGGAAAAAGAAAAACAAGAAAAAACGGTGGTATAATTATGCCAAGCCACAGCATATTTTGCGCTATTCTTTGCTTGCTATTTGTATTGCATTTTTGATTTTCGGAATTACAACTCCCCTTACCTATTTAGACCCTTATAGCAATTTCGGTCGTATCGCTGTCAATATTTTTCGTCCTATAACCATAGAAGGCAACAACTTACTCAACTGGGTCGCCCTGAAATTTAATAGTTTTAGTTTTTACCATGTGACGATACATACGGTAACGGCGCTTTCTTTGACGATTGCGTTGATTGCTTTTTTCGTCGTTGGCATTATGTCGCTCCTGAGAGGCAGATTATTTTGTAACACAATTTGTCCGGTAGGTTCATTTTTGGGATTAATTGCGAAATATTCTCTGTTCCGGATAACGGTTGACGAATCCAGATGCAACAAATGCGGCTTGTGCGAAAAAACTTGTAAGTCGGAATGTATCAACAGCAAAGAAGGCCGGGTTGACCATTCGCGTTGTGTAACTTGTTTTAATTGTATAGAGAGTTGTAATAAAAAGAAAGCCCTCAATTATCGGTTTGCATATAATCTTTCCACATCCTCCTCAAAAGAGAAGGATGAATTGAAACTTGAGTTTGCATCCCTTCAAGAATCCCCTTTAGTTGATTCAGTGCGAGCAAACAAGGGGATGAACCGTCGTTCGTTTATTCTGACTTCGACAGCTATTGCAGTTTCAGCTCCATTTGTTCCTGCATGGGCGAAAAAACAGGAAGTAGACGTCACCAAACTGACGCCTATCACACCTCCCGGCTCACGAAGCCTGAAACATTTCAAAGCGCACTGTACGGCTTGCCATTTGTGCGTGACGCATTGTCCGCAGCAAATTCTCAAACCGGCCGGCTTTGGGTATGGGATTGATTATGCTTTTAAACCGCAGATGGTATTCTTCGAATCAGCCTATTGCAATTACGAATGTACGGTTTGTTCGGAAGTTTGCCCGAACGGAGCTATCGAAAGGCTGACAAAAGAGGAAAAAATAGTTACGCAAGTCGGTATTGCCCAGTTTGCGAAAGAACGTTGCGTCGTATATGCCGAGCACAATTCCTGCGGCGCCTGTTCAGAGCATTGCCCGGTGAAAGCAGTTAGAATGGAACCCTTTATGGATGGTCTGACACTGCCCAAGATGTATCCCGAATTGTGTATCGGTTGCGGTGGCTGTGAATCTATTTGTCCGGTACGGCCTGTAAAAGCAATTAATGTCATGGCGAATGAATTTCATCAAACGGCAGAAAAACCGGAAGAGGAAGAGATGAAAGAGATTGATAGCGAAGCCTTGGAATTTGGATTCTGATGGAACGCAGATTTTAATAATTAAAGACGATGCGAAGTGTTTGTTTGATTATTTTATGGATAATGGGAAATGCAAGTATGTTTGCGTCTCTTCCGGAACAATTTCCGGTGGATAGTTTGCCGGAACAATTAGGTTTGTACCGGGTAACCGATAAATTGAATTATACCGGAAAAGAATTGTATGATTACATCAATGGGGGAGCGGAACTCTATTTGTCGTATGGTTTGGTAAGTATGACCGGTTGTAAATACAATGGCGATGATTTACCGCAAGTAACCGTCGAAATTTACGAGATGACAAGCGCTGAGAATGCTTTTGGCGTTTACACGCAAGGTCGCGATAAAGAAGAGTATGATTACGGGCAAGGTTCGCAAAGTTTTCCCGATTTTATTTTCTTCTGGAAAGACCGCTATTTTGTAACCGTGAGTACGCAAGAAGTCATTCCCGAAAGTGAAAAGGCCATCCAATATATGGCCGGACTAATAGATAAATCCATTCCGAAAATGGGAGAAAAACCGGCTATCATCAATGATTTACCCAAAGAAGACTTGCTTCCTGCCGGTTTCCTCTATTTTCACCACTACATTTGGCTAAATGCGTATCTCTTTATTGCAGATTACAATATAATCAATATTGATGAAAATTGCGATGCGGTATTAGCCAAATACGGCGAAGCCGATGCCCGCAGTTATCTCTTATTGGCAGCCTATTCCGATGAAGAAAAAGCATTGGCAGCCTGTAAAAATTTGCAGGAAAAGTATGCACCCGAACTAAGCGTCGACAGTCCTTTTGTCGAATTGGAAGATAAAACATGGTTTACCGTTTGGACGAGAGGGAATAAATTAGGTGCTATCTTCAATGCTCATTCACAAGAAAAGACAGAAAAATTATTTAAATCAGCTATTAATAAAATGTAAATTATTTAGTTATGGAAAAGCTTATTACACGTCGCGATTTATTAAAGAAAACAGCGCTTATGGCTGTTGGAGGCACATTGTTGCTGAACCGTCCGGTCAATGCTTGGGCTTGGGGAACGGAAGAAGGAACTAAAAGTAAGGTTGTGTTAATCCGTAATCGGCAATTATTTGCCGGCGGAAATCAACCGGATTCCGGAATAGCCGGGCAAATGCTGGATGAAGCCGTCCGTACGCTTACCGGAAAAAGTAACACAAAAGAAGCTTGGGCTTCAATTGTGAAACCTGCTGATATTGTTGGGATTAAAACAAATGTTTGGGATAAGTTTCCTACTCCGATCGTTATGAATGACCTTTTAAAAGAGCGCGTTCTACAAGCCGGTGTAAACGAAACGAATGTAAGCGTCAATGATCGAGGCGTCAAAGATGATCCAATCTTTAAAAACGCTACGGCTTTGATTAATGTACGTCCTATGCGTACGCATGCTTGGTCGGGTGTTGGTTCTTGCATAAAGAATTACATTATGTTTTCTCCGCAACCATCTTCTTATCATGACGATTCTTGCGCCAGTTTGGCCGCTTTGTACGAACTTCCGATTGTAAAAGGTAAAACGCGCCTGCATGTGTTGGTCTTGTTCAACCCCTTGTTTCATCACCGCACTCCGCAGGATGCTTCGGAAGAATATATGTGGAAATACAGCGGACTAATCGTAGGATTCGACCCGGTCGCTGTCGATTCGGTCGGTTTGCGCATTCTCCAAGGGAAACGCAATGCGTTTTTTCAGGAAGACAAGCCGCTGAATCCTCCGGCCAAACACATAGAATTGGCGGATACCCGTTATCATTTGGGAACGGCAGACCCTGCAAAAATCGAATTGGTGAAATTGGGCTGGGACGAGGAGTCGTTTGTGTAAGGGCTGCGAAACGCCTGATATTTGGTCGCGATAGGGTTTGTTTTTGTACAGTTCACGAAGGGCTATCCGATACTGACCATCGGGTCGCGGGAATTTCTTGGAGTCGGTGTGTCTTCTATTAACAACCGACCAGTCTCTTTTTGTGGCTCGAATCTTTGACGCATAAAACGAATCTTGTGTTGTTTTTCTTGAATATGAAATAGCTACATCACTTTAACACGCTAAAGGTAAACATTTTATTTGAAGTATTCAAATAAAATACTAAAAAATCCAACCCAATAAATAGATTATATTTATTTGTATTATAGCGAATTATGAATTTTCGGACAAACACTAACTAACTTTTGAATGAACTATTGTTTTTAAATCGTTACTAAATGATTATATTTGCACGTCATTAAAAACAACAGAAAGATGAACTTAATAAATCTTACAGATCAACTTCCTGATGGGACAAACATGAAAAATATTTATACTCAAGGTGTTGATATTTTACGCGAGTTTCCATACGACCACCATGTAAAAAATAAATAATTAATGTATGAAAAACACTCGCGAACCGGCTTGTTTCTGTTATATATGCATTGTTTCCTGTATATTTATATATTTCTCTGTATCTGCTATTTCGGCTCAGGAAATACAATATGGATTAAAATTCAACTCAAACAACTATGAGCCAGAAGCGCGTACAAGTTTAAATTTAAGCCCTGATGGCTATCTTTCTTTTCCCAAAGGATTTTCTATGACATTTGATGCTAAATTTCATTTCAAGGACGTGCATATATACGGCTATATATTCAGGATTATGAATGATAAAGAGAATACCATAGATCTTGTAATAGGGGATGCTAATCTTGTTTTTTCCATGCCTTCAGGCGGTATTGCCTCCAACAATACCTTAGCTGATGTAAATATAATTCCAAACCAATGGGTTCCGATTTGCATAAACGCAGATATTGAAAAAGAAGAATTGAAAATAATAGTTGGAAAATATGTGAAAAAATGGCATACTCCTGAAGTACGGGGATTTAACAATATAGAAATCGTGTTTGGTAAAATAAACGATCAGCGTAAACAAGTCATAGATGTTCCGGATATGACCATTAAAAACTTGGAAATTGCTGATCTGTCAGGAAAGCCTAAATATTCATGGAAACTTTCCATGCACACATTGGATGGGGTTTATGATGATTTGAAACACCATTTTGCGAAATGTGAGAATCCAAATTGGCAATTGGACAATTATGGAATATGGAAAAAGGAGACGACATTTAACACAAAGAGAACTCCTTATTTATCATACGATTTTGACAAGAATATTGTTGCTGTGGCTGATCAAAATTCTTTTTATACTTTTTCAGTAAAAGACAGCCGTTTGGAGAAGCCGACTGTAAATAAAAAACTATCCTACATCATAACGGCGAATCAAATGATATATAACTCGTTGGATTCAAATTTCTATGCATATAATTTAATAAAAGAGAACGATGCCCGGGAATTTGTTCCTTTTGACCTGTCGGAAGGCAAGTGGGGCATAACTACCGCACATGAACACAATACGGATTACAGGCACCATAATCGGTATTTTTCTTCCAAATATAATCGCCTGTACATATTTGGAGGATATGGACATTTGAAGTACAAAGAAGGAGTCTTTATATATGATGCTAATAGTAAATCATGGTCTAAAACGGTATTAAAAGGATATACTCCAACGCCAAGGTATTTAAGCGGGATGGGAAAAATAGATGATGATCATTTGTTGTTGTTTGGCGGTTACGGAAGTGAAACAGGGGATCAGGCGCTTCAGGCACAGTTTTATTATGATTGTTACATCGTTGATTTAAGAACAATGGAAGCCAAGAGGCTTTGGACGTTGGAAAATCCGGTTGAAAATTTTGTTGTTTCAAATTCCCTGGTTGTCGATATGGCCAATAAAAGTTTCTATGCTTTATGTTATCCCTTCATGAAATCTAACTCCATGATTTCATTATATAAGTTTTCTTTGGAAAAGCCGGAGTATGAAGTAATGGCCGGTCAGCTGCCAATTAAATTTAATGATGTATTTTCATACGTGGACCTTTTTTTTGATAAAGCCGGAAATAAATTAATTGCTGCGACTTTTGCTCCTGACAGGGAAACTGAAGCAAATATATCGATATACACAATATCGTTTCCTCCGTTAAAAAAATCCGATATGTATCAAATAGAAAAAGGAAAAAAAAGTTTTCCGGTTTTCCGGTTGACTATATTGCTACTCTTTTCTGCTCTTGTTTTAATCCTGTTCTTTATCAGAAAAAAGAAAAAACAGATGGATATCAGAAGTGTTGAAAATAAGATGGAGGAAGGGAATAGTGTGGCTATTGCAGGAATAAATACGGTAAAACAATTACAAAATCAGACTATATATTTGTTTGGGGGGTTCCAGGTAGTCGATAAGCAGGGAAATGATATAACGGCAGATTTCAAACCTTTATTAAAAAACTTGTTCCTGTTAATATTATTGAATACAATTAAAAATGGGAAAGGGATTTCTTTCTCTAAATTGAAAGAGATATTATGGTTTGATAAAAGCGAAGAGAGTGCCAATAATAATCGAGGAGTTGCTTTGAGCAAGATACGGCAAATAATGGAGAATGTAGGCGGAATCCAGTTTACTAAAAAAGGCACCTATTGGAGTGTCGAATTCGAAGAGGAGATTTACTGTGATTATTATGAGGCGCTTATTCTGATAAAAAAAATAAAAGAAAACAAAGAAACAGCCATCAATGATATTAAAAGGCTTTTGGCAATTGTTACGGTAGGAGAACTTTTACCCAATACACAAGTAGAATGGGTGGATACCTTTAAATCTGATTTTTCCAATGAACTTGTTGACCTGATATTATACCTCATCCAACAAGAATCTGCTGTATTTTCTGACAATATGTGCATTAAGATGGCGAATGCTCTGTTAGTTCATGATCCATTAAATGAAGATGCCTTAAGATTAAAATGTAAAGTACTGGTCAAAATGGGTAAAAACGGACTTGCCAAAAATACCTATACTACATTTACTAAAGAATATGCCATTCTGTTCGGAATAGAGTATAAATATTCTTTTGATCAAATAGTCAATTAAAGAACTGCGTTTTTTATTTTACTCTTCCCCTTGATGCGCCATCGATAAACCTCATTTTTCAAAGAACTTTTATTTTTTCAAAAAAAAATTTGGACAGTTATGGTTGCAAATAAACTTTTTTCTCTAAAATCTTCATTTTCTTTTTTAACTAACGATTAATTAATGCAAACGGTAAAGGATGTATTGGATATTTGCATCCAAAAGATATTAATTAGACTAAATAATAATTTTATGAACATCAAAAATTCCAGAAAAAAGAGGAAATTACTACTGAAAAGTAAAAGCTTATACGCTATACTTCGAGTATTGATGGTATTGTTCCTTTATGCCGGATCCTTTCAAGGAGTAACAGCACAAAACAATACGAGGGAAATAACAGGAAAAGTGATTGATGAAAGTGGAGAAGCGATCATTGGTGCAAGTATAAAGACTTCTGAAAACTCAATCGGAGCGATTACCGATAGTGATGGTTCCTTCTCTCTAAAAGTTTCTTCCAATACCACCTTGAGTATTTCATACATAGGTTATTTGACAAAGAAAGTAACTGTTGGAGAAAAAAAACAGTATGAAATAGTATTGGCTGAAGATACTAAAATACTGGATGGATTAGTCGTGGTTGGTTATGGCACTCAGAAAAAAGCGACAATAACAGGCGCTGTTTCTGCGGTCAATAGTGAACAATTGATGACTACCAAAAGCACCAATATTCAAAATATGTTGACCGGTAAATTGCCGGGTGTACGGAACATACAAAAGACTTCTGAGCCGGGGCAATTTACCAACCAATTTGATATTCGGGGATTAGGGAGTCCTTTGTTGATTGTAGACGGTGTGCCTCGTGGAGATTTACCACGTATGGACCCGAATGATGTGGAAAGTATTTCCATATTGAAAGATGCATCGGCAGCTGTCTATGGTGTACGTGCAGCCAATGGTGTGGTTTTAATAACTACCAAAAAGGGAGAAAAAGGAAAAACAAAGATTGAGTATTCGGCATATTATGGGATTCAAACACCCGCCGAAATATTACGCCCACTCGGAGCATGGGACCGGGCTACACTGGCAAATGAACTCAAGATGAGAAGTACAACCGATCCGCAAAAAGAATATGATCAGGATTATTTCGATAAATTGTCAAAAGGAGAAATGCCTGACACCGACTGGTATGATGCGATATTAAAAAACACATCTCCACAGCAACAACAAAATATATCATTTAGTGGCGGTTCCGATAAAGTGGATTATTACGTCAATTTCGGTTATACCGATCAAGGTAGTTTCTTCAGGACCAATTCGGCTAATTACAATCGTTACAACCTGAGAAGCAATCTAAACGCACAAATCACCAAAGACCTGAGAGCCGGTATTAAACTGAATATGATCATGGACGAAACCAACCGCCAACAGATGGGAAGTTGGGAAATATTCAAGATGCTTTGGCGTTCCAGACCGAACGATGCCCTGTATGCCAACAACACCGCCCCCTATTTTCAAAGACCCGGAGTGGAATGGAATCCAGCAGCATCAATCGACCCCGAACTTACCGGATTTGTAAAGGATAAAAAGAATATATTCCAGTCTAATATGTCCTTGGAATACAGTGTCCCATTCATAAAAGGTTTGATGGCAAAAGCAATGTACAGCTACGACAGAACATACAACGATAATAGCAGTTTCAGGAAAGAATATAATGAATATACCTATAATGCCGTAACCGGAGCCTACGAAGTAGCCTCGACACGAAACAGCAAAACAGAATTGAGACGAGTATTCAATACCAGCTATTCCACTCTATGGAATGCGCAGTTAAATTATGACAACACATTTGCAGAAAAACATCATACAGGCGTCTTGTTGTTATATGAAGAAAGTTATAGTCAGGGATACGATTTCAGTGCGAAACGTTTTTTTGATATTCCTATTCCTTATCTTTTTGCAGGTAGTTCTGAAAACCAGGAAGGAACCGGAAGCGGTTTAAATGAAAATGCCTCAAAGGGATTGGTAGGGAGACTAAGTTATGATTATAGTGGAAAATATATAGCGGATTTTTCTTTTCGTTATGACGGATCTTCTAAATTCCCCAAAGGAAAACAATGGGGCTTTTTTCCAAGTGTATTATTAGCATACCGTATATCCGAAGAAGCTTTTATCCGGAATAATTTGCCTTTTGTACAGAATCTGAAGCTAAGGGGTAGCTGGGGAAGACTTGGAGATGACGGGGCTTCTCAGTTCCAGTTTATAGAAGGCTATGATTATCCGCAATCGTTTCACAACAGGACAACTCTCCCAAGAGGTTCCGTATTTGGAAACACCTTTGTCAATGCACTTGGATTCCGTGCTGCACCGAATCCCAATTTGACTTGGTATACAGCCGATATGCTTAATGTAGGTATTGATGCTGATCTTTGGAACGGCCTGTTTGGCTTTTCAGTTGATCTTTTCCAACGAGATCGCGACGGATTATTGGATACTCCGGCCGTAACAGTGCCTGCTACATTTGGTACGGACATTTCACAGACCAACCTGAACGCTGACCGTACCTCAGGATTTGAAGTGGAATTGCGGCATCGCAATAAAATAGACGATTTCATATACAATGTGACCGGTTCCGTACAGATGACCCGAAGCATGTGGACCCGAAGACTGATGCCCGAAAGGTCTAACTCTTATGATTACTGGCGCAATAATTACATAAACCGTTATAAAGATATTTGGTTTGGGAAGAGCGTTGGAGGAACCTATCAGTCTTATGACGAAATAGCAAATTCTATATATGCAGGCGCAAACTCACTTCCCGGCGACCCGATTTATGAGGACTGGAACGGCGACGGCGTTATTGATGGTCAGGATGACCACCCCATTGCCACCACAACCAATTCCGACAATAACGGAGGGCTTCCCGGTACCAACCTCAATAATGCCCGGAATTATCCTCTCATGAATTTCAGTATGACGTTGGGAGGACAGTGGAAATGGATTGATTTCAATCTCTTATTTCAGGGCGCAGCCATGTCATACATCGGGTATGGAGAACAATTGTTGAACCCGCTGACATGGGATGGAAACGCCTTGGAGCTTCTGTATGACAGGTGGCATCCGGTTGATGCGAATACAGACCCGTATAACCCTACCACCCAATGGGCTTCAGGATACTATCCTTACGGAACGATGAGGGCGGAAGCAACATCCGGCTTCAATCTGCAAAGTGGCGCTTATCTACGTCTGAAAAGCGCTGAAATTGGTTTTACAATCCCCAAAAACAGTGTTTTTGACAGCGTGGGAACTAAGAACCTGCGGCTATATATCAATGCTTATAACTTGTTAACCATCACAGGGGTGAGAGGACTTGATCCGGAAAAGCCTACTGAAACGTATGGTTATCTTTATCCATTGAGCAGAACTTATAATTTTGGCGGTTCAATCACTTTTTAAGGCGCTTGAATCATTAACATACTAAAAAATAGAAAAAAATGAAAAAAATACATTTGATAGCAGTCGTATTGCTTCTTTCTTTAAGTTGGTTGACATCTTGTGTAGATCTGGACATTACACCTACGTCAATCATTACTGAAGAAGATATATACAATGAAAATGGGATCAAAGCCTACATGGCCGGTATGTACAACTACTTGCCCATGGAAGACTTTAAATACGATACGAACAGTGATGGCCAGATTGGTGGTGGATACTATGTGACTAACGGTATCAGTGTCTGGAATTTCTGGAATTCTACCGGTGAAATGGTGAACCGGAACAACACGAATCTTCCACTTCATCGCAGCGGCTATTGGCAGAGTGCATTTCAAGTAATTCGCCGGGCAAATACCTTGATCAATAATTTGCCGAAATATCCGGAACTGGCAGCTCAGTCTGAATCATGGATTGGCGAGGCTAAATTTATCAGGGCTTATGTTTATTTCCAACTGGCGAAACGTTACGGAGGTTTGCCGAAAATTTTTGAAGCGCAGATGCTTGATCCTAATGACGAATCCACTTTGTGGGTAGCCCGTGAAAGTCATACCGCTACATACAATTTTATTCTGCAAGATCTGGATGAGGCTATTGAAAGCATGCCGGAAACAAATGAGGCAGGCCGTGCCAATAAATATGTAGCGGCTGCTATCAAGAGCCGCGCTGCCCTTCATGCCGCTACTACGGCCCGTTACGGTAGCATGAAATTCCAAGATTGGGCAGTGGATGGGGTATTGCTTCAGGGTATACCGCAAGACAAAGCCAACGATTATTTTAAACAGGCATGGGATGCCGCCAAACTGGTAGAAAGCGGTGGCAGATACGAACTTCACAGGGCCAATGTTGGAGATAAAACGGGAAATTATGCTGAAGTGTGGGAAAAATGCGATGAAAATAAAGAATCTATATGGTTACGCAAATTTGATTTCAATATGTCAGTACATTCGTATAACTCCATAATGGCTCCTCCTCGTATGTGTACTGAAGGTGGCGACCGTTTCAATCCTACTCTCGACTGGGTGGAATTGTTCGATGGACTACCGCTTGATGAAAAAGGAAACTTCAGTGCTTTTGACGAAGACGGCAATTACATTGTATATGATAACAGCCAGCAACTGTGGGAAAGTGTTGAACCGAGGCTCAGGGCAAATATCCTGATTCCCGGAAATCTCTACAAGGGAGGAATAAAACTTGATGTACGCGCCGGTATTATTAAGGAGGAATATGATCCGGCAGTAGACAGGTTTAAGAAGTTTACTGTTGATGACGGAAAAGAAAGACAAGGGCTTAACTCAGGATCGGTGTGGAACAAGGCGGAATATCCGGCTGGTAATCCTTTCCGAGAGAGAACTATTTTCGACTGGTCAACACAGCCGTCAGCCACCCAAAATGATCCTTATGTGCGTTCGGATGGTGTGAAGATTTTCAAGAATGGATTGGATGGACCGAGGGTAACCGGTACTACCTCTACCTCTAATACGGTAACCGGATTTTTCGGACGTAAGCATTTGAACATTACCCTTCCAAAAAGCGAAACAGTGAATAATACTTCTACCCAGTCTTGGATTGAAGCAAGGTACGCCGAAGTCTTGCTCAACCGTGCCGAAGCAGCCATAGAGTTGGCTCAGGACGGTGTAACATCATATAATGGGGCAAATATGCTGGAAGACGCATTCAACTGTATTAACGATATTCGCGACCGTGCCGGAGCGAATCTCTTAACCAATTCGGCTGAACTTTCTACAGAACCGGCTTATACCCGATGGGCTAATCCGGGACCGAAGGGACAAGGTGCATTTGTGGAAGCTCCCAACAGGGCTTTGCAGATTGTTCGCGTGGAAAGATACAAGGAACTGGCATTCGAAAGCAAAATCTATTGGGACTTGCTCCGCTGGTTTACTTACGATACTCAAATCAAGCAGTATTTCAGAAGAGGATTGTATCCGATTATGTATGCCAAGGGTGCGACGGTAGATGAAAACGGTATCCCCAGCGGAAAATATATTTATGACGCAAAATCTGCCGACGAAGCAGCCGGACAGGTCACTTTCAGCGTTAATAATTATTATGAGGGTATTCCAACTAATGAGTTGAAGAATAATCCTTTACTGCAAAAGAACAGAAATCAATAATTAAAAAAGCAATAAGATGAAAATATTAAGCAAATATATCGTCTCCCTTTTATGCTGTATGCTGGTAGTCTCCTGTGAAATAGATAATTATGACGAACCGGACACTACTATACAAGGAACACTTTATGATCATAACGGACAGCCGCTACAAGTGAATCAGGGATCAGGTTATATCCGGGCGAGAGAAATTAGCTGGGCAAAAAACAATGAAACTAATTTTGTCGGGAACCAAACATTGAAAGTACAACAGGATGGTACTTACCGGAATACCAAATGGTTTCCCGGAGAATACCGTATGATGCCTTATGCCGGTAACTTCTACCCATATGACGATGAGAAACAGGATGCCGACGATGCGGGCGAACTGGTACAGATATCAGGTACTACTACCAAAGATTTCACGGTTACCCCATATCTGACCATTGAATGGGTAAAAAAACCTACGATAACTTCGGATAATTATCTGGAATGTTCTGTTCGTTTCAAAAGGAATCAGAAGGCCGGATATGAAATGCCCGATGTAAGGGAAGCCTGGTTACGCGTATCACGTTCGATTAATGCAGCGGCAGCCGATGGACAATATTTCAAGGTCAAAAAGGATTTGACCAACGACATGGAAGGTCAGGAAATAACCTTCCGGACAGATATACCATTGAAATATACCGGTACTGACTACTGGATTCGTGTTCAAATGGATTGTAAGGCGGTTGCCGGAAAGCCTGAGACCAACTATCCGGGTATAGGAGCTGCTAATTATACGACCATTGAAAAGATACATGTCCCATAAATTATCTATGCAATAGGTAATAGGCGTTTAATGTAAGAAGCTGTTTGCTGTCTGAAAAGTCGAAAATGTAATAATAAAATGACCGAGAAACGAATATTGATCATCTTCTTGTTTATTCCTTCTTGTTTGTTTGCTCAAAAGAATGTTTATCCGGGAGCAGACGAAAAAAGTGTATCCAGAGCACAGTATTTTACGTGGATCAATAACACCAACGAAGGGGCGACTGAAAAACAAACATTAATCAACCTGGATTTTTTTGAATGGCTTAAAAAAGAATATGGAATGTCTTTGGACATATATGCATTCGACGCAGGACTTATAGATGGGAAAAACTTTTATGGAACGATAGACTCGGAACGGTTCAAAAGGAATTTTCCCAACGGACTTGATCCGGTCTATAAAAAAGCCGAAGTAAATAATATCCGTTTAGGACTTTGGGGTGGGCCGGATGGATTTGGAGATACGGCTGAAGAAACCGCCGGAAGAAAAAATATGTTAGTCTCTCTATGTCGGGATTATAACTGGACACTTTTCAAATTCGATGCGGTATGTGGCCCGTTAAGAAAAGAGAAAGAAGATGATTTCATTGACATGATGGAACAGTGCCGGATGTATTCTCCGGATTTGATTTTATTGAACCATCGTTTAGGCCTGGATAAAGCAAAGCCTTACGCAACGACTTTTCTTTGGGAAGGGCGTGAAGCCTATATTGATGTCAATTCTAAAAACAATACGACCGCTGTTCATAGCAGAGTCGGGAATATGGAAAGAGGACTTGTTCCCGACTTAAAACGGCTGACTGAAGATCATGGCGTTTGCCTTTCTTCCTGCCTTGATTATTGGGAGGATGATCTGATATTACAGGCATTTAGCCGTTCATTGATTTTAGCGCCGCAAATATACGGTAACCCTTGGTTGCTGTCCGACAATGAATTTCCAAAACTGGCAAGGATATACAATTTGCACCGGATGTTTTCGTCGATATTAGTAAACGGAATGAAACTTCCGGAAAGTTACGGGAAAGACGCTGTTTCGAGAGGTGATGACAAAACAAGACTGATTACACTAAAAAATCTAAGTTGGACAAACAAAGAAATCATCATAAAATTAGACCATGAAATTGGACTTAAGAAAGGAAAGCAAGTGAAAGCCCGCTTATTTCATCCGGTTGAAAGATTATTAGGTACATTTGAATATGGCGATTCTCTAACCGTTTCAATCCCGGCGTTTCGGTCATTGCTACTGAGTGTATCATCAAGCAATGAATACAAAGAACCGGGTATTTCCGGGGTTGACTTTGAGATAGTGAAAAATGTTCCGGATCAACCACTTGTTATTCGTCTCTTGGGATTGCCCGGAACAGAAAGTTCCATAAAGATGGAAAAAATCTCTGGTGTAAAAAAGGTTGAAATTGATGGAGAAAATATTCCGGAACTAAAGAATGGCAAATCAACCAACATTAAATTTAATGGTGAAAAGCTCAAAGACCATTATCATCGGAAAATAGTAGCAATGCAACGCGCTGAAATTCCTGAAGATGCTATCTCTTTATATGAAACTACTGTATTTGCAGCAGATAATAATGCCATGGAAATACGTTCATTATTTCGTTCCGGAGAAACAAATATCCCTCAGGTGAAAGCAGCCCGCGATGCCTTCTTTAGCCAGTCGGCATTCGTTAATCGAGGAGTATGGGACAGACATCTGTTTGATGGTGATATGAATACGGGCTTTTGGCCTTCACGAAGACATGGGGATATTCGGATAAAAGGAGGTTGCTTCCGGTTGGATTTGGGAGAGTCAATCTATGTTGACAGTATTCTCTTTAAAGTCAATAATGAATATGAACTTCAACCATTTTTGATTGATGAAGGAAGTTTTGCGCACGTATCATCTGATTTGAAAAAATGGAGGCCGATCACATTTTTAGCCGGGACGACAATGAATGTGCCGGTTGGAAAAGAAATGCGATATTTGAAGATGAATCCTTTTCCCGAAGCCATTGCAGAAATTGAAGTTTATAGTAAAGGGGCGAAAGTTTCTGCCGGTAAATTCAGCGCAAGCAATCTGTTTGCCGATTCGAATGAGATGAAATGTATCGGAGCATGGTCTGCCTTCTTTCAACTGAATGAAATCCCCAAAAACAGTTATATAGCTGTTGCAATAAACGGCGAACATGGAATTGAGGGAGCTTATGCTGCTCTCAAAGTGGAAGGACAATATGTGGGTGCACCTTCCCGGGCAGTTTCTTATCCCGCTAACCCATGGGAAAATGTAACGGCTAAAACAGTATCAAATTATACTTATTTCTTCCCGCTCACAGAAGATATGAAAGGTAAAAAAATAGAGGCCTTTGTTTTAGAATATGATAATAACAAAGCGGATATTAAGCCTGAAATATGGATTTCGGCCTATCCGGCGCCCTATGAAGAAAAAATAATGACCCTTACTTACGAATAATCAACATTAAAAACAATCTGATAATAGTATGAAACTAAAAAGAATAATACCGCTGCTCCTGTTTATTACGGTTTGTTTTAATATCGCTGCCCAAGTAACTCCTGAACAGCAGTATCAAAAACTGCAACGTGAATTAGCTACTGGCTGGAATACCTGGGATACAAGAAGTGTTTTGACGCAGGTGCTGCTCCCGTATGGCGCCGCCATCGAGTTGAATCTCACAGACGATGAGGGTAATAGAATTAATACTTTCCGTATCGGCGGACAGCCACAGATGCACCCGGAATCTCATGCTTACGACGGAAGCTATACCGATGTGTCACTCGAATGGAAGGGACATAAACTTCGGGTACAAAGCGCATCGGAGGGATTGAATAATGTAATCCTGATAACCCCATTGGAGGGGAATCGGAAAAACGGCCGACTGGTCATCGTACCTAAATCCCTTTGGCAAAGAGCGAATAAAATTGTGATGGAAAACGATAAATTTTCCATTGCTCCTTACGGTTTCAATATCAAGATTCCGGTTACAACACAGGGGCTTTTTATTGAAGGAAATGAAAAAGAAATAAAAATATCTGTTGATGAACCGGTAGCCATTTGTTGCGGACAGGACATGACCATTCGGGAAGCACAAAAATATATTGAAAAAAAAGGCAATGCGTTTGTTAAACAAAACAAAGAAAAATATAAGAAAGACTACGAGTTGTATAACGCTATGCAAAGCGTATTAGCTTGGGATAATATTTACGATCCTTCGATCAGGAAAGTGATTACACCCGTCAGCCGAAACTGGAATGTCAACTGGAGCCACCACCCCGAATTTGGAGGGTTTGTCCTGTTTTGTTGGGATACTTATTTTGCAGGTATGATGCTTGCAACGGATAATAAAGAACTGGCTTATGCGAATGTGGTTGAAATTACAAATTCAATCACAGAAATGGGGTTCATCCCGAACTTTTATTCCGGCAATGATTTGAAATCAAGAGATCGCTCTCAACCACCTGTCGGCTCTTTGGCGGTATGGACTATCTATGAGAAATACAAAGAAAAATGGTTACTGGAATTACTGTATGATAAACTACTCACATGGAACAGATGGTGGGATCAAAACAGGAATATTGACGGCTTGTTATGTTGGGGAAGTACTCCCTATGAAAAAGTCACCTATCATGCCCGGGAAAGCGGAGGAATAAATGAATTATACTGTGCAGCGCTGGAATCCGGATTGGATAACTCTCCAATGTATGATACTATCAAATACGATAGAAAACGTCACATGATGCTCCTTAATGATGTGGGATTATCTTCTTTGTACATAATGGATTGTGACTATCTGGCAAATATAGCGAAAGTATTAGGAAAAAATGAGGAGGAGAAAGAACTACATGAAAGAAGGAGAAAATATCGCGACAACCTACAGACTTTGTGGGATGAGGCAAAAGGATTGTATTATAACAGGTATACAGATACCGGTTTATTCAATCCGAGAATTTCTCCGACCCATTTCTATCCGTTATTAGCCAAGGCTCCCAGCCAGGAGCAAGCGGCAAGAATGATTAACGAGCATTTACTGAATCCGGAAGAATTCTGGGGCGAATGGGTAATTCCTGCTACACCGAGAAATGACCCGGCTTTCAAAGACAATATTTACTGGCGGGGAAGGATTTGGGCTCCATTGAATCTGCTCGTGTATTTAGGTTTGCGGAATTACGATTTCAAAGAAGCGCGTCAATCATTAGCGGAGAAATCCAGGAATCTTCTTTTAAAAAGCTGGGCGTCGGATAGACTCGTGTTTGAAAATTACAATGCAACGAACGGTCAGGGCGACGACACCACGAGAAGTGATAAATTTTACCATTGGGGTGCTTTATTGGGCTTTATCGGACTAATTGAGGACGGGTATTTTATGAATAAATAATAACATCAATCTAAGATAAACATGAAAATATCAAGTTTTATTCTAATTTTTATTTACCTTTTCATATTCAATATGAATGGTCCTATTGCAGGAAATAGTAAGGACGAACCTTATGTCGCCACCTGGGACATTTACGTCAATTCATGGGAGAAAATAAATGATGCGCTTGTCATTGAAACCGTTGACGGCTTTTTATCCTTGAGGCCTTATGAATTTGGCGCTTTGCATTATAAACTTATTCCTTTAAATCAAAAGGATAATAAAAACAGTTATGCAGTTATCAAAGAATTTCCTGTTGTCGATTTCAAAGTGGAAGAGGATGATAGTGATTTAATGTTGATTACCGGCAAATATAAATTTGTACTGCATAAGTTCACAGGCCATTTCAGTTTTTATGATGCAAATGGCAGATTATTGCTTAAAGAAACTACAAATAAAAGACAGAAAATATGGGAAGATTCGATAAAACCATATAGCCTGTTTAAAGTTACTCCTGATGAGGCTCTTTATGGTTTGGGACAATTCAGAGATAATGCCTTAAATCTACGGGGGAAAAAACGTGAACTGGTTCAATTCAATACTCAGGCGGCCGTGCCGGTCATCTATTCGACAGCAGGCTGGGGATTATTCTGGGATAATCCGTCCCGTACGGTTTTTGAAGATAATGACAAGGGGATGAGTTTTGTTTCTGATTTTGGAAATCACTTGGATTATTATCTCTTTGCCGGAAATACACTTGATACCCTGATATCATCCTATCGGCAATTAACCGGAGAAGCGCCTATGATTCCTTATTGGTCACTTGGTTTTCATCAAAGCCGTAATAAATATGCGACACAGAATGAAGTTCTAAGTATTGCTCAGAAAATGCAAGAAGAAAATATTCAAATGAGTTCTATTTTCATTGATTATTTTTACTGGCAAAAATATGGAACAGGCTCACATCAGTTTGATGAGCGTATTTTTCCCGATCCAAAAGAGATGTTAAAAACTTTGCATGATAAATACCAAACCAAAGCAGTAATCACCATCTGGCCTACGTTTAAAAAAGGAACAGCTCATTATGCTGAATTCGAATCGAAAGGGATGTTGCTTGATGGCGCCAAAGCGTTGGACGGAATAATTTATGATGTTTTTAATCCGGAAGCAAGGGAAATTTATTGGAAACAGATTCTTCCTCTTGTACAAACAGGATTGGACGGTTGGTTTCTTGATGGTCCGGAACCGGACCTTGTGAATTCGTTTCTTCCTGTCAATACATTTGCCGGCCCGGCAGTAACGGTAAGAAACTTATATCCACTGTTGCATGCTGAGAATTTTTACGACAACTTGCTGAAGTTGTACCCTGACAAACGTCCATATATTCTCACACGTTGTGCATGGGCATCCCAGCAAAGAACAGGTTCCGCTATCTGGTCAGGAGACATTCCGACAACTTTTGACGAACTGCGGAAACAAATAACTGCCGGATTAAATTTTGTAGCTACCGGTATTCCTTATTGGACAACCGATATTGGCGGCTATCAAGGAGGAAACCCTGAAGATGAAGAATATCGGGATTTGTTTACCCGCTGGTTTGAGTATGGCACCTTTTGTCCTGTTTTTCGCTCTCACGGACGTCGCTATCCGGGAGATACCAAAGCTCCGAATGAACTTTGGGCATACGGTAAAGAGGTACAGAAAATTTGCATGGAATACATCAATCTAAGATATACACTGATGCCTTATATATATACATTAACCGGTGATGTCACACATAAAAACTACACGCCGATGCGTCTGCTTGCATTCGATTTTCCGGATGATAAAAATGGCTTAGATTGTAGAGACCAATTCATGTATGGTCCAGCACTGCTTGTATGCCCGGTATTAGAAGCCGGAGCCGTTAACAGAGAAGTCTATTTGCCGGAAGGTAGTAAGTGGATAGATTTTTGGACAGGTAAGATGTATAACGGAGGACAGCGGATTGTGGTAGATGCTCCTAAAAGCAAAATACCTTTGTATGTAAAATCCGGAGCGATTATTCCAACTTATCCTAATGATAAAAAAACGAATATGCCGGATGGCCCGGTTAAAATTTATATTTACAAAGGAAGTGACGGATTTTTTGAATTATATAAAGATGATGGTGAATCGTTCGGATATAAACACAACAAATTCGCCTATATTCCTTTTTCATGGGATGATAAAAACAACGAATTACGGATCGACTCACAAATAGGGGATTATAACAAAGGAGAAGTTCAGGAATTTCAGATTGTTCTTGTTGAAGGTCAGCAAAAAGATTTACATTCGATCCCTGTAAAAAAATATCTGCAATACAAAGGAAGTAAACAAAAAGTTAACTTATAAACAAATTAGTTTGTGTTTGTCCGAAAATTCATAACTCGCTATAATACAAATAAATATAATCCATTTGTCGGGTTGAATTTTTAGTATTTTATTTGGACACTTCAAATAAAATGTTTATCTTTAGCATGTTAAAGCAGTCTTTAATTATTAATCAATATTTATGCGATACTTTAAATTTTGCATCTTTGTTTTATCCATTACAATGGCTTGGATATCCTGTACCGACAAACGGTTTACTTCGGAATCGGTCTGGAAGGACAAAACACTAACCATTGAGAGCCAAATTATAGCCGATGATTTGGATATACTTGTTTCCGGAGAGATGCGGTTAATTGATTCTTTTCTTATCATAAGCGATGCATACAATGAGCCTTTGTATCGCATATACAAGATAACCGACAATAACCAACTCGAATATATTTCCGGATTCGGCGCTAAAGGAGAGGGACCGAACGAATTTTTATTCAACAGTTATATGCAAATCGGCGAAGACAGACTATCCATCTTAGATCAAACACTTTTGAGAAATTATTTTATTGACTTCCATAAATTAGCCAATCCTGATGTTGATTCGTTTATGGTCGCCAAATCGGTAAAGAATGCCGCAAATTTTCATGCTTTAATTGAAGTTAGCGATGATTTATATGTCGGGAACGGATCGTTTCATGATGGTATGTTTGCTTTTTATTGTGACGATTCGGTGATTCAAACTCATATTCCTTTTCCTGAAGATGGGATAAGCGCAAGCCACATACAGAAAGGATTAGCTTATCAAGGCGCTTGCCTGAAACAAACGGGAGGTAATAAATTGGTTTTTGCAGGACATAATGGGCATTTTCTGGAAATATACAATATAAAAGACACCTTGATGCAAAAAGTGTTTTCAGACGTCTATGAATTTCCAAGGTACACACCTGAAGATGGAGGCAATTTTATTGAAGTAAATTTTGCCCAAGATGATTTACTTGGTTTTCTTGATGTATTCGCCACATCTGAGTACATATATGCTTTGTATTGTGGGAAAAAATACGGAGATAACCGGGCGTTTTTAGCAAATATCATATATGTTTACAACTGGAATGGAGAAAGAATAAAAAAATACATATTGGACAAGGAACTATCCGGCATTTGCGTGAACAAGGAAAATACAAAGATATATGGCTTGTATACCGACTCGAATGATGACAGGCTTAAAATTGTACTATTCCATCTTCCTCAATGAAACCGGCTTCCTTTCTCGCGTTATGTGTTGGTCTTGTTTAAGCCCTTGTTTCATCACCGCACAGCGCAGGATGCTTCGGAAAATATATCTGGAAATACAGCGGATTAATCTTAAGATTCGACCCGATCGCTGTCGATTCGCTTGGCTTGTGCATTATCCAAGGAAACGCAATGCATTTTTTCAGGAAAACAGGCCTTTGAATTCTCCGGCCAAACACATAAAATTGGCGGATACCCGTTATCATTTGGGAACGGCAGACCCTGCAAAAATCGAATTGGTAAAATTGGGCTGGGACGAGGAATCATTTGTGTAATGCTGTAAGAGGCGGATGATGTAGGTTATGAGAGGAGAGTGTATTTTGCCACAATACAAAGCATATATATTTTGATGTTGTAGGAATGTAGAAAAATCCAGTCAAATCATTTTCCTAACTCCAACTGATTTTTCACAAGATTAAAATACTCTCCTCTCTTTTCGACTAATTGTGTGTGAGTTCCTTGCTCTACAATTTGACCTTCTTTCAGAACAATAATTTTGTCGGCATTCTTTACGGTGGAAAGTCTGTGAGCAATGATTAAAACCGTTTTTCCGTTGAAGAATTTTTGTAGATTATCATGTATTTTTTTTTCGTTTTCGGCATCAAGAGCGGAAGTCGCTTCATCAAGAAAAATGTAATGAGGGTTTTTGTAAATAGCACGCGCTATTAATATCCTTTGTTTTTGTCCCGAACTTATACCATTTCCTTCCATTCCTATTTGATGCTCATAACCCATTGGCAAAGAAGAAACAAAATCCTCTAAGTTAGCCAATTTTGCCGCATTTAATACTTTTTGTATTTCAAAATTATCATCACTTACAGCAATATTTTTTGTAATAGTATCTGAAAAAATAAAACCCTCTTGCATGACTACTCCACAATTTCTACGCCAGCCACTTTCACTTAATTCTTCTAAATTTAGATTGCCAACAAATATTTCTCCCACATTGGGAGGGTAAAAACCAAGTATCAATTTCAATAAAGTAGTTTTCCCGCTACCACTCATACCAACAATAGCCGTAATTTTGTTCGAAGGTATAGTTAAGTTAATGTTGTCTAAAACTTTAGGTGATCTAATTCCATTGTAATGAAAAGTAACATCAGTTAACCTTATACCAACGTTAGTAGGAATTTCAACTATTTTTTCAGCAAATTCTGGTTCTTCATCTTCTATCTCTTGTATTTCATTCAGTCTCTCCAAACTAATTTTTGTATCTTGAGTCGATTGGATAAAAGAAACAAATTGAGATACCGGTGCATTCATTTGTCCTATAATGTATTGAATAGCAAACATCATTCCTAATGAAATTGAACCATTCACAACCTCGCTTGCTGCAAGAAATGAAATAATGACATTTTTTACTTGGTCAATAAATATTCCTCCTGCGCTTTGTGTTTGAGCCAAAGTTAAACCACGAAGGCTAATATCATATAGACGTTTTTGAATTTGCTCCCATTCTCCTTGTTTCTGTTTTTCGCAGTTGTTTATCTTAATTTCCTGCATTCCGGTAATGAGCTGAATTATATTGCTTTGGTTAGCTGCAGATTCCTGAAATCTCATATAATCAATCTTTTCTCTTTTTTTTAGAAATAAAAATATCCATGAAACATAAAGAATACTTCCTAAGATAAACACTAGGAATATCAGATAATTGTATTTAATTATGAAGATTCCATATACAAGAAGTGTGACAATAGCCATAATTAAACTTATGAGAACGCTTGTCAGAAAATTCTGAATACGGGTAAAATCACCGATTCGTTGTATTAAATCACCTATTCTTTTCGAATCAAAAAAAGCAATTGGCAACCTCATCAATTTTCCCAGAAAATCCGATACAAGAGATAAATTAACGCTTATGGTTGTGTGTAACATGATACGATTTTTAATCAAATCGTTAACGGCTTGTCCCAAAGTAACTGCTAATTGAGCCAAGAGCATTAAAACAATAAAATTTATATTTTTTCCTTCAACACCGATATCTATTATTGATTTAGATAAATAGGGAAATATTAAATTCAAGCAACTCCCTAATAATAAAGCAAATAATACTGTTGCTAATTTTTTCCAATGCGGTCGTACATATTTTAAAAGGTATGGAAGATTTAGTTTTTTACTTTCATTGACTTCCTTGTTTTCATAAAATTGAGGTAAAGGTTCTAATAACAAGACAATTCCCATTTTACCTTTTATGTTGTCTTCAATAGAATACCAGCAATTTAGAAAATCAGCCATACTGTATTTTAATATTCCTTGCAAAGGATCCCCACAAATCACCTGATTATTTGAAATTTTATAAATCACTATAAAGTGATTCTTATTCCATGAAACGATACAAGGTAAAGAGATTTCTGTAAGTTGTTCTTTGGTTAATTTTATTCCACAAGTCTGGAGTCCAATTTTTTCAGCTGTGTCACTTATATTTAGGAGCGATATGCCGGAGCGAGTTAAATTCGATATCTTTTTCAAATAGTTTAACGAATATGATTTGCCATAATATTTAGCAACCATTCTTACACAAGTTGGACCGCAATCACGAGAATCTCGTTGCAAATAAGCCGGATAGTTCATAATTTGTTTAAATCATTTTTTCGCTTATGTAATAGTCAATGCTTTTCTCTAAAATTTTTCCAAACAACAGCATATATAGCCTGTTCAGTCTATTATCATCCTTTTGAAAATCAAAAGAAATCTGGGTTATTGAATCAAAATCGCGATTTTCACTTGCTTTACAAAAGATTAGATACCAAAGGTACATTCCTAAGCCTGAATTTCTAAACTCATTAATTACAAAAGTGTTCCTTATTGAAACTTCGTTATATTTGACAAAATCTGCTACCGACCATGCAATTAACGTTTGATTAAAAAAAGCAAATATGGATAAATCTTTAATCATTAAATCTAAAGCATTGAAAGGTAAAAGACCGTTCGAGAGCATTTGTTCAGATTGTTCTTTTATATGGTTTTTCTTTTCTTCTGATAATTCGGTATAAAACAGAAATCTTATTTCATTATTAAATACTGAATTTTCAGTGCTAAAGAATTTTGAAATAAAATTTTTCTCAAAACCCTCTTTCTTTAAACGAACTCTCGTATGGGTATATCGTCCTATAGTCCAGTTATTTTTGTGAAAAAATCGGCTACATCTTTCAATGTCGTTTTCAGCATCATTATATGTTGCTATTATCTTTTTCGAATGGATAGAAACGGCGTATTCTTTTGCCAACTTTAAAAGTACAGAGCCTATATTGTTGCACCTAAATAACGGAAGAACCTGAAAAAATCTTATCCGAATCGTATCTTCATCTCCCCTGATTAAAAGTAGAATTCCAATGATTTCATTCCCTAAAAAAGCGCCAAAACAATTCAAATAATTTCTAAAAATAGATACACTTATATCAAAAATTTCAGATACTTTTATAAATTGTTCTGTCTGGATTTCTTTGTAATTAAAATTCATTTGTAAAATATTGAAATTGAAGGAATGTCTGCAGTACATTCCTCCTTATGAAACTACCTCAAAAAAGATAGTTCATAACTCAATTACTCCGCTTCAGCAATCTCAATATCTGGAAGCTCGATACTAATGTCAGGCCCGTTAACAGTTCCATTCTGGTAACCCGGCTGACACGCTGCCTTACAACTTTGACTACACGCGCCTCCTTCAATTGAATTGAGTTGCTCATCATCCAGTAATTGACTCTGGTCGATTTTTGGAAATTTTTCAATAAAATTTTCCATGATTTTAAATTTTAAATATTAATAATACCATAGTTTAAGCCCTATGGATTTGGCTTTTCTGTCCATTATTTATAAGTTCAATAAATTCTTGCATAGATAATTGTCCATTAATTTCGGACAATTTTATCTCAATAAAATATTTTTTTTCAATATAAGAAATCAATTCCAACAACTCTAACGAATCAAAACCTAAATCACTAATTCTGGTGTTATACGAAAGAACCATCTTCTCAGACAATATTTTGTCGAGGTATTGTTGTATGTCTTCTAACGTAAACATCTTTTAATCAGAACAAATATTGTAAATCAATTCAGGGGCTTTTGGACATCTTGGATCCGGATATAAGTAATTTTCCCAATCATATCCTTTAACTATCAATTTCCAGCAAACGCCTTTGCCTTTTCTGCAATTATTAAAGTCTTGACAAGAATGGCAAGAACTTTCTTCAGGAAAATCTTTTTGATGCAAATTCCATAAATTAGATGCTTTATCTGAATTCCATACTTCTAGTAAGTTGTTCTTTGTTAAATCTCCTATAATAAAATGTTCATCCCAATACAATTCTTCGCAGATAGTAACTTTTCCATCAGGCAGAATAATAAGACCATTGATATTTCCGGAACAGAGACTTCTTTCTTTAAATTCCGAATAATTACATAATTCGTCTTTTAGAATTCGTTGATCGTCAAAGATTATTTCAAAACACATTTCTTTACGTTTCTGATTTATAAAATTCAAAATCTCTTCAATTTGTTTTAATGTGGGTTTGATTTTGTGATATTCCTCGTTCGATTTATACGATGAGCAACCAATTACTGTAATCATGTATCGTTTAACATTTTTCAAATGTCCTATAAAATCAATAACTTCGCCAATATTTTTTGTTGTGAGCGTATCATTTGTTTGTGTACCTTTAATAATTAGTTTTATCCCTTTTGAATCCAAATAAGTCAAACTTTCTTTCATCTTATCGGCATAAGAATTAGCTACTTTCAAATTTTTAATCTGTAATTCAGTATCGAATGAATCTATTGAAACTTGTAACTCTTGAAATCCGGTTTGTACAAATATATCTATCATTTCTTTTGACAAAGGAACTTTTGTAGAAAGATTTGAAATAAACCCATAGTTATGCAATTTTTCAAGTATTATTTTCCAATCTTTTTGAAGAAAAATTTCTCCTCCGGTTATATCAAAATCTCTAATACCGATTTTGTGCGCTTCATCAATTATTGAAAGTATTCTTTCTGTTGATAATGGCTTATATTTTTTTTCCTTGTTGGCATAGCAGTATATACAATCCGTAACACAAGAGGTGTTTATTACAAATACTACAGCAGTCGGCTTTGAAAATCTAATCCGCTCAAAATCATAAGGTGGATTTTTCAGATATAGCTTGTAATCAATATCTTGTCTTGCTATATTGTTCTTGTTTTCTATCAATATATTTTTGGGAAATATGAATTTTCTGTCATCGTATTCAATACCTATATTACTAGGATTTTCGATAAAAGCACTCACTGTTTTAAGAGTATTCTCTTCTGATAATGAGAAAAAATCACTTATTTCCATCACAACTTCTTTCGTAGATTTATCTCCTTTAAAAAACGACAGCAGAATTGCGTGCATTGGGTGAATAAAGTTAAAAAAGTACCGCGAGTTTCTATCAGAAATCAGTACAATTCTATCTGAGTCGTCTATCAAAAAATAGTCCGGATTTAATACAAGTTTTCTTTCTAAATCTATGCTTTCCATAATTGTAAAATTTATTATCATTTTGTCGAAAATCTATCTGTTTCCAAGGAACCTGTTTTTGCCTTATTTTCAATTTTCTCGCCGCCTTTGAATTTCATTACAAACGAAAGTTGAATGTATTGGCTACTGAGAAGACTATGTTCCCGGCTATAATTATTGCCAAAATACATTTCTCTAAAGTTTCCGTTTGAATCAAAAATATCATTTACATCTAAGGATAATGACCAGTTGTCTTTTTTGGAATTGTAATAAATTCCGGCGTTCATTAGCCATTTAGTATGCTGAATATAAACTAAATTGTCATATTTTGGATAAAAGAAATATTCGGAATTAATTCCTAACTGACTTGTAATTTTATAGTTACATATTGCCTTTAATGTTCCCACCCAAT
Source organism: Dysgonamonadaceae bacterium (assembly GCA_031289145.1). Classification (GTDB taxonomy): domain Bacteria; phylum Bacteroidota; class Bacteroidia; order Bacteroidales; family Azobacteroidaceae; genus Azobacteroides. The sequence continues at coordinate 39,153 of JAITQA010000054.1, forward strand.
AATTACTTTTCCCTCGTGACAATTCAAACCCGTTTTTTGGATTCCTATAATTTACATGCTGTATGGTACCACCTATTTGTCCAAACAATTTATCGTCCGGCAGTAATTGATAGTTAATACTGGCGTTGGCATAAATTCTACTGAGATCAGCGATATTTTGATATTCATATTCAGTGATAAGGGGATCTATCATGCTGTTTTTTGCCACAAAACCTCTTAAATTAGTGCCTGATTCATATCCCAAATTGGTATTTATGAATTGATAGAATAGACTTCTCCAACTAAAAGTGTAATTTATCCTTGGTTTCAGTTCGGGATTGCCTTTTACGTAGCTGTATTGATTGGAATAACGTACACCAGGTAACATGTGATTATAGTCAGGTCGTAAAATGGAGGAACCCAATGATAAGGATGTTTGATAGTTCCTGTTACTGCTGTTATAAGAGGCTGTAAAAAAGGGAAACAGATTGGTATAAGAATCCGTAACTTTTTCATTAAGCGTCAAAAAATCAAGAAAATAGTAGGTATGTTCCGAGCGCAATGATGCGCTTGCCGACCAGCTTTTGTTTACTGTATATTTAAGTTGTGCATATCCTGCATAAATATTTTCCTTACCAAAAAACAGGCTGGTAGGATAGCGATTAGAATTTGTTGTTTCTATGTACGTTACATCATCATTTAATTGTCCTAAATCTGTTTTTATTCCCAGTAGTAAATTCATTTTCTCAGAGAATTTGTGATCGTAGTCCAACTTTATTGTGTGACGGTGCGCAATCATTTCGGCATCGGTGTGTAGTATTTCAGCGCCTTCCTCAAATGTGTTCCTGTGGTTTCTCAATCCTCCGTATACAATGCCATAAGATGCTTTGAATTTGTTCTTTAACGTATCTTGAGAGATATATTCTATTTGTCCTGCCCACATATCATTGTTTCCTTTTGATTTTACATGCCAAACATCACGCATTACATTGTTATTTTGAAGAATAGATTGCTGTTCCGAATTATTTTTTGAGAAATCATCATAAAAATTAAAATTGAAATTTAAGTTATGCCCTTTCTTTATGTCCCAATTCAGATTTAACATACCCATGTAAACATTTGTTCTGCTCTCGCTGTTTCTGTCTTGATAGAGAAAAGCATTATTCCAATATTGCAAAGTATCATTTTCTTGTGCAGCCGAATATTCGTTTCCGTATGAAAGTGTCGAATTCAGCATAACATTCTTTTTCTTGAACATCATTGTAGCAGAAGTCCCTCCATCCAAATGGCTATTATCATAAGCAGTGGCCTTGCCTCCTACGGATAAAAAATAGCCATCCACTCTTTGTTTCTTATAAACAATATTAATTATTGCCCCATCGGAAGCGTCATGTACGCCGCCGGAAGAATAAATTAACTCAATTTTTTCAATAGCGGCAACCGGCGTCGATTGTATGATCGTGTTTACAGTGGAAGAATTAAGCGTCTGTTTTCGCCCATCCAGATAGACTGTAGCTGCCTGACCGTTTAGCGTCAAAACACCCTCTGAATTGAAGACCCCTGGAAGCGTTTGTATCAGTCTTGAAATAGTATATGTTTGAATATTAGGAATTTCACCTATATTTACAATCAATTTTTCATTTTGAAATTCATAGATTGGTTTTTTGGCAACGATTTGTACTTCGTTCAGTAAAATTGTTTTTTTATGCAAATGTATAATAATTGTTGTGTCTCTATCCGGAACCGACGGACTATAACTGTTTTCAAATTCAAGATGAGTGATGCGAAGAAAACAAAAAGCGGAGTCTTTTAGCTTTGTCAGTTCAAAATTTCCATAATTATTAGTGATTGTACTTGCAATCAGAACACTGTCTTTTGCAATTAAAGAAACGGTTGCAGCAACTACTGCATTGGATTTTTCATCTAACACTTTCCCCTCAATTTTAATGTTTTGAGCGGTATTAGTAAAATAAACACTTACGAATAATAACAGGGTAAATACATATTTCATCATCAATAAATTTTAAGATTGTCTTACATTTTACAAAGGTAAAAAAAATCTAAAACTTTCGGTTGTAAAATTAATCTAAATAAAAATAGGACTTGTAAAATTTCATTGCGTTTTTATTGCGATTTTCCGCAAACTATAAATTATTCATTATTAGTATAATATAAACTATAACTTATATAATTAGAGTATTTTTTGCGAATTAATCAATAATTTGCGTATATTTGCGAAAAAAATAAATTATTATCATGGAAAAAAATAGACTTATTGGGAGAAGAAAAGCAAATGGCTTTTCTCAAAGCATGGTTGCGGAAAAGTTGTGCATGGATGTATCAAACTATAATCGCAGAGAAAAGGGACAAGTAAAAATTTCATTGCGAGAGTGGGAAAAATTAGCAGATATTTTGCAAGTACCTATTGAAGAGATATATGAATCCGATGATACGCAGGTTTTTATATGTAGAGATAGTTCAACGGTTCATTACCAGGGGACAAACAATATCTATTCTGTTCCCGAATATTTGTTAGACACACAGCGGAAATACATAGAAATACTTGAAAACGAGATTCGTGAACTTAGGACTGAACCGGAAAACCGGAAGTCCTGATAAGTTCATATTTTAATTATTATTTCTACTATTTTTAGGTTGTTTATTGTTTTCCGGCCAAGATTTTTTTCACCGCCTCCACCAGCCGGTCTATTTCCTCGGGCGTATTGTAAAACGAGAAAGAGGGCCTGACGGTTGCCTCCAGTCCGAATCTCCTCAGAGCGGGTTGGGCGCAATGGTGTCCGGCGCGTAAAGCGATACCTTCCGCATCAAGCAGTTTGCCGACTTCCGGCGTAGGTATACCCGGAATAATAAAAGACACAACGCTTATCCGCTCGCGCGGATTACCGATGAGCCGGATACCGTCGATTTTCCCTAATTCTTTGCGGGCATACTCGGTCAGGTAATGTTCGTATTTCTCAATATTGTGGATGCCGACTTTGCTTACATAATCCAAGGCCGCTCCCAATCCGACAGCGTCCGCCACATTGGGTGTTCCTGCTTCAAACTTGGCGGGAGGTGCATTGAATACGGTTTCCTCAAAAGTAACGTCTTTTATCATATTACCGCCGCCTTGCCAAGGGGGAATCAACTCCAACAATTCCTTTTTCCCGTAAACGACGCCGATGCCGTTGGGAGCGTAGATTTTATGTCCCGAAAACACAAAGAAATCCACATCCAAATCCTGCACATCCACCGGCGTATGGGCGATGGATTGCGCTCCGTCTATCAGGACGCGGGCGCCATAGCGTTTGGCCATGTCAATCATCGTTTTAGCCGGAGAAATTGTGCCAAAAGTATTGTTCACCTGAGCGAAAGAAACAATTTTTGTCCGCGAACTCAGTAATCTTTCATATTCTTCCAGTATCACTTCCCCTTTGTCGTTGATGGGAATCACCAGCAATTTTGCATTTTTCTCCTTGGCCAATTGTTGCCAGGGAACGATATTTGCATGGTGGTCCAAGGTAGAAACGATGATTTCGTCGCCCGGTTGAATGAATTTCCAACCGTAGGTTTGTGTAACCAGGTTGATGCCTTCAGTCGTTCCCCGCACAAAAATGATGTCTTCCGCAGAAGGCGCGTTAATGAATTTCGCGACTTTTTCCCTTGCACCTTCATAACCATCTGTGGAACGTGCCGCCAAGGTATGCGAAGCCCGGTGGATATTGGAATTGTCATTTTCGTAATAATGCTTGACAGCTTCGATTACCTGCGAGGGTTTTTGCGTAGTGGCGGCGTTATCAAACCAAACCAAATCTTTTCCGTTTACTTTTTGATGCAGTATCGGAAAGTCCTTGCGAATAGCTTGTACATCGAAAGTTTCCCTGCCGTTATAAGTAATGGGCTGGTCCCTCAGAAAAGAATAGGGAGAGTAAGCCGTATCAGCGAATTCGTTGTTTGCAGCCGAACGCAAACGAGTGGTTTCAGCCGGGGCAGGAACGTCATCGCTGAAATAAATTCCGGATAATCCTTCCGTTCCGGGAAAAACAGCGCTGATATCGGAATAAGAAGGCGAAGCTATCAATTGCTGGAATGAAGCATAAACGCCACTCAAGTCAAGACCGTTGTCCGGTAAATGTTGCGAAACTGTTTGTAAGTTTTTTTCCATAATGTTTATTTTTAACAATAGAACGCGGATGACACGGATTAAGCGAATTGGCGCAGATTTTAAATATTAATCCGTTTGAATCCACCTAATCTGCGTCATCCGCGTTCCATCTATTCCTCATTTCACTACCGTTTTCCGGCTGTTATAATCATGATAATAACCGACTTCCACATTTTCAAGCACAGCGATAGCATCGTCTGTTAAAGAAGCCAAGGAGAAATACTTAGTCAGCAAATAGCTGGCAACGGCAAATTTATCCAATCCCATCAGCCGCGCCGACAGACTGGGCGCTATTTCACCCGGAATACCGGCTTGATGAAGGCCTACCACGCCTTGCTCCTGTTCACCGGTGCGCACCAGAATAAAATTGGTGATTCCTACGCCGCGATTGGTCAGGTACTGTCCTTGAATTTCCACTTTGTCACTCGGGATAATAGGAACACCGCGCCAGGTAATGACCGGTACGCCGAAGACCACCGTTGTTACCGGAGGAACGCCCCGCCAGGTACATTCTCTTTCAAATGCCGCAATGGCACGCGGATGCGCCAGAAAGAACGACGGCTTTTTCCAAACCAAAGATAGCAGCTCATCCAAATCATCGGGTGTAGGGGAGCCGTAGCGGGTACTGATGCGGTATCCCGGTTCCACGCTTGCCAGCAAACCGAAAGTTTTATTGTTAATCAATTCCCATTCCTGCCGCTCCTTGATGCTTTCGATACTCAAACGCATCTGTTGTTCGAGCTGATTATATGGGTTGTTGTATAAATCGGTTACGCGGGTATGCACACGGACTACCGTTTGAAGCGTATTCAACGGATATTCACGGGGTTCCTCTTCGTAGTCGATATAAGTTTCGGGAATGATGTTGTCTTCTTCGTGTCCGGAAGCCAGGTCAATGTGTTTTTCGCCATGTGTATTTACGGTAGCTTTCAGGCGAAGATGTTCATCGACTGCTTTCTGGAATTGTTCGCGGAAAGTGGGGATATCTTTGATTATCTCTTCCAATTCATTGCTGTTCAGAGAGAAAAAGATTGCCGGTGTAATCGCCTTCACAGTTACGGACGAAAGTTTATCGGACAGCAGATTGGCTTCACCGAAATATTCTCCTTCGGAAAGAATCGCGATGCGTAAGTCTTCGCCGTGCGTACCTTTGCTGGAGATTTCCACTTGTCCCTGCGCTACAATGAAAAACTTCTGAGGGTCTTTGTCTTCACGGATGAGATTGTCTCCCAAATCAGTTATTTCGGTTTGGAATTTCTTGGCCAAACGGTTGACAATCTCCTGTTCGATATGGGCAAACAGTGGAATCCGTCGGAACGCCTCCACCCGGAAAGAAGGAACGCCGTCGAAAAATTCTATCTCGATACGTTCCGCTTTTTTCAGTTCAACTTTGGTGCGATTTACGCGGTAAGTTCCCGAATCGACTTGCACCCAAGGGAGCAATTTCAACAATAACCTCGGCGTGATAGAACCCATCTGCGGGGCTGTCTTTGTGGTAGTTGCTAATTTCTTAGCGGTTGCAGTCGCAATGCTGCGTTGTAATTCATTCTGTTCCATAATTGTTTTTTATTTCTATTTCAATTTGTTCTACTCGTTTATTTATAATCGAAAACGCCTTGATGACCGGATTCTCTTTCTCCTGCAAAGACAGGATTATATAGACAATCTCCGGGTCGAAAGCCAGCCGAATATCCTCTTCCGAAGGACGGGCGGGCGATTCGGGATGACTGTGGTAATTGGCAATAATCTGCAATCCTTGCGAACGAGCCTCCCGCAATACACCGAATTGTTCTTTCGGGTCGAAAGAAAAATGTTCGGGACTGTGGTCGATGTTGGTCAAAGGATATTGCTTCATCACCTCATTCTCTTTCCCGACTAAAAGACCGCAGGCTTCATCCGGAAACTCTTTCCGGGCTTGTGCAATGATGCCGTCGATAATGCTTTGTGGGATAAGAATCATTTCTCTATTTCTATATTGTAAATACCCTTCGTATCGGTTTCTTTTACCGATAACACATTGAATCCCTGTTCTTTCGCACTTTTTGGAACATTTTCCAAGGGCTCGCCTTCCGTCAATCTCACATTCAGAATATCTCCTTTCTGAAGCTTATTCAACTCAATTTTCGTTTTCACGAAAGTCATTGGACAATGCTCTTTTGTTATATCTAAATAATAAACCCCTAAATCCCCTGAAGAGGACTTAGCAGCATACGTATTATCAATATTTGCCATACATTTTATCTTTTATATTTTTACTTTCTTGAAAATTTTGCTCCTCCAAGTCCTCTTCAGGGGATTTAGGGGTTAAATAAATAAAGTTTGACCGCCTTCCGACAATTGCAGGAAAGTAGCTACGCCCAAAACATCTTTTATTTCCGGAATAAAATCGCTTTTTTGCAATCCCAGGATGTGCATCGCCATTTCGCAGGCATAGAAATTGATTCCTAATTGTTTCGCAGCATCTACCAATTCTTCCAAAACCGCCACATTATTTTTCCGCATCAGGTAACGGAAAATTTTAGGACTGATTCCCGCAAAATTAAGTCGGCTTACGGGCGCTGATTTCAATCCGCCCATAAAGATACCGAACACTTTAGGTAAAAAACCTTTCCCGACCGGAGAACGCCCTTGTTTGATTTTGATGGCGTCTAATCCCCAGAACGTGAAAAATAGATTTACTTCGTAACCGGTAGCAGCCGCTCCCGTAGCCAATGTGAAGACGGCCGTCAACTTATCGAAATCGCCGCTGAAGGCGATGATGGATAACTTTTTTGTTATTTGTTTTTCCTCTGCCATTTTTATTTAGTGTTTTTTGCGGTTTGATATATCACAAACCGCTTGTTCATAATCTATTAATTGTGTTACCGTAGGATGAGAACCACAGACCGGACATTTAGCCGAGGGTCGTGTTCCGACGGTTCTGAAATCCATGGTTTTTGCATTGAACGACAGCAATCTGTTGGTCAATAATTCACCAACCCCGGTCAGATATTTCAGCGTTTCCGCTGCTTGGATTGTTCCCAGCATGCCCGCAACTGCTCCCAGAACTCCTGCTTGCGAACAAGTCGGAACGGCGTTGGGTGGGGGAGGGGAGTGAAACAGGCAACGATAGCAGGCTGTTCCCGGAACGTATGTCATGGTTTGCCCGTCGAACCGGAGTATGCCGCCATGGGAAAAGGGTTTGCCGGCAATAACGCAGGCGTCGTTAATAAGAAATTTCACCGGGAAATTATCAGTTCCGTCCACTATAAAATCGTAATCTTCGATAATAGCCAAAGCATTTTCCGAAGTAAGGAGTTCTTGATAGGTAATGACGTTTACATCCGGATTCAGACGGTTGATTTTTTCTTTGGCGGAAATGACTTTTGGCTTATTCACATCTTCCGTGAAATGAATAATCTGCCGTTGCAGGTTACTCAAATCCACCACATCACCGTCGATGATGCCGATGGTACCGACTCCTGCGGCCGCCAAGTAGAAAGCGACCGGAGCGCCTAATCCGCCTGCTCCGACAACCAACACTTTTCCGTTGCTTATTTTTTCCTGACCCTCTACCCCAACGTCCTGAAGCAGGATATGTCGGCTGTAGCGGATGATTTGGTCTTCACTAAAATCCATGAAATGAATTATAAATTATAAATTTCCTCCTCCCATAAAATACAAGAAATCCACTTCGTCACCATCTTTTAATGTGATGCTTGCATAGTCTTCCTTGTAGACGAATTCTCCATTTAACTGAACCGATACCATATCCGGTTGGGTGATGTTATTCAGCGCGATTAGTTCCGCAAGACTTACAGGTTTGTGCAGTTCTTGCGATTTTCCGTTTACTGTTACCCCTAAATCCCCTGAAGGGGACTTGGCGGAGTGCGTTTTATCCATATTTGTTCTAATTTTATCTTTTATATTTTTACTTTCTTGAAAATTTTGCTACCTCAAGTCCCCTTCAGGGGATTTAGGGGTTTTTTCATTCATATTGGTAAAGTGGCGTAGACAAATATCTTTCTCCGGTATCCGGCAAAATCGCCACAATATTTTTCCCTTTGTTTTCCACTCGTTTGGCAATCTGTATAGCAGCAAAAGCGGCAGCTCCGGAAGATGCGCCAACTAAAAGGCCTTCTTTCCTGGCCAACAAGCGGCTTGTTTCGAAAGCTTCCTCGTTTTTCACTTTGAATATCTCATCGACAATTTTCGGATTAAATACTTTCGGAACAAATCCGGCGCCTATACCTTGTATTTTGTGCGGGCCGGGTTTTCCACCCGACAATACCGGCGAATCGAAAGGTTCGACAGCAATCACTTTGATGTTGGGATTGTACTTCTTCAGGATTTCTCCGACCCCGGTAATGGTACCCCCCGTTCCTACGGCAGAAATGAAAATATCGGTTTTTCCATCGGTGTCCCGCCAAATTTCCTCGGCTGTGGTTGTGCGATGAATCTGCGGATTGGCAGGATTCTTAAATTGTTGAGGGATAAATGAGTTGGGATATTGCTTCTGCAATTCTTCCGCTTTCCGGATAGCGCCTCCCATCCCCTCAAATCCCGGTGTGAGCACCAATTCCGCGCCTAAAGCCTGTAAAAGACTGCGGCGTTCGATACTCATGGTATCAGGCATGGTCAGTATTAACCGGTATCCTTTTGAGGCGGCGATAAAAGCCAAGGCAATACCCGTGTTTCCACTTGTAGGCTCTATGATAATACTTTGTTGCGTAAGAACGCCTTCCTCTTCGGCATTTTCCAACAAAGAAAGACCAATGCGGTCTTTAACGCTTCTGGCAGGATTCAGGTATTCGAGTTTTGCCAGGATTTGCGCCTCCAATTGGTAGTGTTTTTCAATTTTACCCAATTCGAGTATCGGTGTGTTCCCGATAAGTTCTGTTAGTTTTTTTGCAATTTTAGCCATAATATATCCTTTGTATCATTTATGATGCAAAGTTAACGTTATTTGAAGCAATGTAAAATACCATTAATATGGTATATTTTAATCCCTTGTTGCCGATTGGAGGAATAAAAATTCTTTTTCGAAGTTTGGTGTAAAGATTCTTTTATTTAAATTTTCACAGATTTCGGTTGGTTCCCAGAAACGGATTTCGTCTATTTCTTTTTTATCGAAACAAAAAGGCCCCTCATAAACCACTTTATAAGCGTAAACCATTTCTTTCTCTATCTCCGATTCAAAGATATAAGAACGAATAAAAACAGGATTGAAGTTGTTCAGGCCTAATTCTTCTCTTGCTTCCCGAAACAAAGCTTCTTCGATTGATTCGCCATAGTCAACATGTCCACCTACGGAAGTATCCCATTTTCCGGGTTGAATATCTTTGTTCATCGCTCTTTTTTGCAGGAGAATTTCCCCTGTAGGGTTAAAAATATGCAGATGGACTACCGGATGTAATATTTTACTACCGCTGTGACATTCTGAGCGTGTTGCCTTTCCGGTCACAACTCCGGATTCGTTTACTAAGGGGAATAATTCTTCCATATAAATAAATTTAAACACAAAATTAATAAATTATGCTAAAAATATAGGTAAATCAAATAGAAATTGTAATTTTGTCACTTGATTAAGACATTAATTTATTCGTAATAAACAGATTTATATGACAAAAATTGCAAGAGAAAAGGCTTTGCTTTACCATTCGGAAGGCAAACCGGGCAAAATTGAGGTTGTTCCAACCAAGCCATATAGTACACAGGCCGATCTTTCTTTGGCTTATTCTCCGGGAGTGGCAGAACCTTGTTTGGAAATAGAGAAAAATTCGGAAACTGCGTACGATTATACTGCAAAAGGTAATTTGGTTGCTGTCATTTCGAATGGAACGGCTGTGCTGGGCTTGGGAAATATCGGCGCTTTGGCCGGCAAACCGGTAATGGAAGGAAAAGGTTTGTTATTTAAAATATTTGCCGGGATAGACGTCTTCGATATTGAAGTGGACGAGAAAGACCCGGAAAAGTTTATCGCAGCGGTGAAAGCCATTGCACCCACTTTCGGCGGAATCAACTTGGAGGATATTAAATCGCCCGAATGTTTTGTAATTGAACGCCGGTTAAAGGCGGAATTAGACATTCCGGTCATGCATGATGACCAACACGGGACGGCTATCATCTCTTCTGCCGGTTTGATAAATGCCTTGGAATTGGTTCAAAAGGAAATAGACAAAGTAAAAATTGTGGTGAATGGCGCAGGCGCTTCAGCCATTTCCTGTACCCGTTTGTATATGGCATTGGGCGCAAAAAAAGAAAATATCGTCATGTGCGATAGCAAAGGCGTTATTTCCGTGCGTCGGAACGACCTGAATGAAGAGAAGAAATTTTTCGCTACAGAGAAGAATGTCAATACTTTAGCAGAGGCTATGACCGGTGCGGACGTTTTTCTGGGACTATCCGTAGCGGATGTTTTAACGGAAGAAATGATTTGTAGCATGAACCGTGACCCGATCGTTTTTGCTTTGGCCAATCCGAACCCTGAAATAGCATACGAAAAAGCGAAGGCTTCCCGTCCCGATCTGATTTTTGCAACGGGACGTTCCGACTTCCCGAACCAAATCAACAATGTGTTGGGATTCCCCTATATCTTCCGGGGTGCATTGGATGTACGCGCTACTACTATTAATGAAGAGATGAAATTGGCAGCCGTAAAAGCAATAGCGGCCTTAGCCAAGGCGCCTGTACCGGATGTAGTAAATGCGGCTTATGGCCTGAGTGTCCTGTCTTTTGGTCGGGAATACCTGATTCCGAAACCCATGGATCCTCGTTTGCTGACATGGGTGTCGGTAGCTGTTGCAAAAGCGGCTATAGCATCGGGAGTTGCACGTAAGAAAATAATGAATTGGGTGGTTTATGAAAATCATTTGCGCGATTTAATGGGTTATGATAATAAACTGCTTCGTGAGTTTACCGATATGGCTAAGCGCAATCCCAAGCGGGTGGTTTTCGCGGAAGGCAGTCACCCGAATATGCTGAAAGCGGCCGCTCAAGCCAGAGATGAAGGTTTTTGTCATCCGGTATTGCTGGGAAATGATGAAAGGATTGCTAAATTGGCAACTGAATTGCATATTGATTTGGAGGGTATCGAAATTGTCAATCTGAGGCATGATAATGAAATGGAACGCCGCAATCGGTATGCGAAAATCCTGAGTCAGAAAAAAGCGCGTGAAGGTGCAACTTTAGATGAAGCGATTGATAAAATGTTCGAACGCAATTATTTCGGTATGATGATGGTAGAAACGGGAGATGCCGACGCTTTTATTACCGGCGTTTATACCAAATATTCCAATACCATAAAAGTAGCAAAAGAGGTAATCGGGATTCGCAACAATTTCAAAACTTTTGCCGCTATTCACATTATGACCGGTAAAAAAGGAACTTTCTTTTTGGCCGACACTTTGATTAACCGGCATCCTACGGCTAATATGTTACAAGATGTTGCCAAATTGACTGTTGATGCCGTTCGTTTCTTCGCGCAAGAACCTGTTATCGCCATGCTTTCTTATTCCAATTTCGGTGCGGATACAGAAGGTAATCCGGCTGCAGTACACGAAGTGGTCGGTAAAATGCAGGAAGAATTTCCGGATTTGGCTATTGATGGAGAAATGCAGGTGAATTTTGCTTTGGATAAGAATTTGCGCGACCTAAAATACCCGTTTACCCGGCTGAAAGGCAAAGATGTAAATACTCTGGTATTTCCCAACCTGACTTCTGCCAATATCACACAGAAGTTATTACAGGAAATGGGTGTCGGAGAAATGATAGGTCCCATTCAGGTAGGATTAAAAAAGCCTATTCACTTCACCGATATCGAAAGTTCGGTTCGCGATATTGTGAATATTACCCGTGTGGCTGTGGTGGATGCTATTGTGCACGAAAAAGTGGCCGGAAAATCATACTAATGTCAAGTTAGCTAAAAATATAATTTACTTAACAGTAGTAATCAATAAAATAAATACACATGAATGAACAGATCAAACAGATTGCCGAACGACTGAAAGGCCTAAGAGATTCTTTAGACCTGTCTATCTCGGAAATGGCGGAGCAGTGCAAGAGGACGCCGGGTGAGATGCAATTATACGAGTCCGGTGAAATCGACATTCCCATGAGTTTTCTTCTCGATGTAGCCCAGCATTGCAACATTAACACTTCTACCCTGATTTCCGGTGAAGAACCACACATGGACTCGTATTTTCTAACTCGTTTTGGGAAAGGAAAATTCGTGGAACGGAACAAAGCTTACAAATACCAAGCGCTTGCAAGCGGGTACAAACAGCCCAATGCCGACCCTTTTGAAGTTACGGTCGATCCGGATGAAAAAGAAATTTATCTCAATTCGCACGAAGGAGAAGAATTTAACTATGTATTGGACGGTTGCCTGTTGTTTCGGATCAACGGCAAAGACTTGGTACTCAAAGCCGGTGATAGTATTTACTTCGACTCTTCTTATCCACATGGAATGAAAGCTTTAGATAATAAACCCGTCAGATTTTTGGCAATAATACTCAAATAATGGTAGAAAAGTATCTCAAACAGACGAATTTCCTGCATCAGGAAGATTTCAAAATGAATTTCAAGATAAATGTACCCGAGAATTTCAATTTTTCGTATGATATTGTAGATGAATGGGCGCGAATCCTGCCGGATAAAAAAGCGCTTTGCTGGGTAAACGACCAGGGAGAACATATTGATTTCTCTTTCCGTGAAATAAAAGAAAAAAGCGATGCGGCTGCATCCTATTTCCAATCGCTGGGAATAGAGAAAGGCGATATGGTGATGTTGATTCTCAAACGCCGGTATTGGTATTGGTTTGCGCTGCTGGGTTTGCATAAAATCGGCGCCGTTGCGATTCCGGCTACACATCTTTTAACAAAAAAAGATATTGTTTACCGTTGCAATGCGGCCGATATCAAAGCGATTATCAGCGTAGGAGAATCGTTGGTAAACAAACAGGTAGATGCTGCTTTTCCGGAATGTCCCAGTTTGAAATTACGCCTTTCCATCGGCCCGGAAATTCCTGCCGGATGGTTGGATTTCAGAAAAGGCTTGGCAGCAGCAAAACCTTTTGTCAAACCGGAAAAACCGAGCGATAATGACGACATTATGTTGCTGTATTTCACTTCCGGAACAACGGGTGAACCGAAGATGGTTATTCATAACTATGCTTATCCTTTGGGACATATCATCACTTCCGGTTATTGGCAAAACCTGAAAAAGGACAATCTGCACCTTACTTTGGCCGATACCGGTTGGGCAAAAGCAGCTTGGGGAAAGTTGTACGGACAATGGATCATGGGCGCCTGTATTTTTGTCTATGACCACGAGAAATTTACCGCCGCCGATATCTTGCGTGTGATGCAGGATTACAAAGTGACTTCGTTTTGCGCTCCGCCCACTATTTATCGGTTTATGATTTTGGAAGATTTACACAAATACGATCTTTCTGCCCTGAAATATTGTGAAGTAGCCGGTGAACCGTTGAATCCCTCTGTGTTCGACACTTTTTATGAGGCTACCGGATTAAAACTGATGGAGGGTTTCGGACAGACGGAAACAACGATCACCATTGCTAATTTTCCGTGGATGGAGCCGAAACCAGGTTCGATGGGTATGCCAAGCCCCGCTTACGATATGGATTTGATTACTGCTGACGGTCGGAGCGCTGAAGACGGCGAGCAAGGTGAAATCATTTTCCGTACTGACCGGCTGAAACCGGTAGGCCTCTTTTTGGGCTACTACCGTGATCCGGAACTGACGGCAAGCGTCTATAGCGACAATGTGTATCACACCGGCGATATAGCATGGCGTGACGAAGACGGCTATTACTGGTTTGTCGGCCGCAACGATGATGTCATCAAAAGTTCGGGTTACCGTATCGGGCCGTTTGAAGTGGAAAGCGCTTTGATGACACATCCGGCAGTTGTGGAATGTGCGATCACCGGTGCACAGGATGAAGTCCGGGGACAAGTGGTGAAAGCGACTATCATTTTAGCGCAATCATACAAAGAAAAAGCCGGTCCGGAATTGATCAAAAACATACAAGACCACGTAAAAAGAGTAACGGCGCCTTATAAATATCCACGTATCATCGAATTTGTCGATGAATTGCCGAAGACAATCAGTGGCAAAATCCGACGGGTACAGATAAGGGAAGAAGAAAAATAGCTTGCCGGATTAAGGAGAAATCCATTGTAAACAAACCGGTTTATTCAGTTGAATACACTTCTCTGTATCCTGCAATAAGCCGGTTCTTTTATTTCTCTTGAAGATTTGTATCGTGTTGCTATCGCGGTTGGCACATAAAAGGAAGTTGCCATTCGGTGTGATGATAAAATTGCGCGGATGAATTCCTGTGGATTGGGATGCAATAAAAGTCAAACGGCCGGTTTCCGGATGAATCGAAAAAATAGCAATTCCATCGGCTTTCAAGCGATTGGAAGCATAAAGAAATCGTCCGTCCGGCGCAATGTGAATATCGGCGCTCCCTTTTCCACCGTTTCCGGAAGTCGTATCGGATGCGATATATTGAAAGTTCGAAAGCAAACCGTCATGGTAATGAAAGGCAGCTATCTTTCCTGATAATTCATTTATACAATACAAAAATTTTCCATTCGGATGAAACACCAAATGCCGTGGGCCGGAACCGGATTCCAATTGTGTCGTTTTTTCTTCCTCTTTTTTCAGAAAAATAGTGTCTTCCGCTGATTTTAAGTTGAACAGATAAATTTTATCTTTTCCTAAATCAGTAGCTAACAGCCATTTTCCGTCAGGAGAAAACACGGTGGTATGCAGATGAGAGGCTGGTGGTTCGGGTGAATCGAAAGATTGGGTACGCGGCAGAATCGTCCCATCTTCCGACAAGGGGAAAACCGAAATATTTCCGCCGGTATAATTGGCCGTTACAATAAATGTCTTTCCCTTATTGCTATTGATGTAACAAGGGTCTGCGCCCCCGGTAGCTTGGGAATTCAAAAAACTTAAAGTTGCAGATTGCTTGTCGATGCGGAAAGCGCTCACAGCGCCATCGGATGTTTCATTCACCGAATAAATCGTTTGTTCGTCCGGAGAAACAACTAAATACGACGGATTAAGGATTCCCTTCAGGTCGTTTAAAAATGCAAAATCACCCGTTTGGGTATTGAAACGATAAACGGAAATACCGGGCGTACTGCCATCGGAATAAGCGCCAACCAACAGATGCAGGCTTTCGTTGCCGGACCGACAGGCAAAAAGCGAGCACACACATACGAATAGAGAACAGATTTTTTTCATGATACAACTATAAAAAGATCATTTTCTTTCATGCTGATTTTTAATTAAACAGGTATTCATTTGTTGTTGTTTTATACAATATAATTTAGATTTTCGTTGCGAATATACACATTTGCTCGCCTACCCCGAGCAAAAGCTCAAGAAGAGAGGCGAGCAAGCAATCCAAATAACTACCGCTTATTTAGCAGACTCAGTGTATCCTGCGCAATCAAAAATTCTTCGTCCGTTGGGATAACTACTACTTTCACACGGGAATTACCGGTACTGACGAGTGCTTCAGTCCCCCTTATTTTCATATTCTTTTCCACATCTAATTCGATACCCATGAACGCCATATTTTCACAGACCACTGCACGGGTTTCCATTTGATTTTCACCCACTCCACCGGTAAATACCAAGATATCGCATCCGCCCAATGCTGCCGCATAAGCGCCTACATATTTCTTAATCCGGTAGTTGTACATCTTCAATGCCAACTCGGCACGCAGGTCGCCGTTTTGGATAGCTGTCTCAATTTCGCGCATGTCGGACGAAATGCCTGAAACGCCTAAGACGCCGCTGTACTTGTTGACTATCGTTGCAATGGCTTGGGAACCTATATTTTCTTTTTCCATGATATAGGTGATAACGCCTGAATCGACATCTCCGCACCGGGTACCCATCAACAAGCCCTCAACAGGCGTCATACCCATCGAAGTATCTATTGATTTTCCGTTTTGGATGGCCGCGATGGAGGCGCCGTTACCGATATGGCAGGTGATAATTTGCTGTGTTTCATACGGGACATTCAAAAATTCGCAGGCTCTCCGGGAAACATAACGATGGCTGGTTCCATGGAATCCGTAACGACGGATGGCATACTTCTCATAAAGCGAGTAAGGCAGACCGTATAAATAAGCGTAGTCCGGCATGGTCTGGTGGAAAGCCGTATCGAACACACCTACTTGCGGGACATTGGGCATCAGCTCTTTGACTGCGTATATCCCGTTCAGATTAGGCGGATTGTGCAAAGGCGCCAAATCAATACATTCGATGATTTTCCCTATCACTTCGTCCGTAATCAGTACGCTGGAATTGAATTTTTCACCGCCATGCACCAAACGGTGCCCCACTGCGCTGATTTCATCCAAAGATCGGATGCAACCGTATTTTTCACTGGTAATTACCCCCAAAATGTATTCAATACCCGTCTGGTGTTCCAGAATTTCTCCTTCCAGAATTACTTTTTCTCCCGAAGGCAAGGTCAGTTTCAGAAAAGAACCGGTCAGTCCGATTTTTTCTATTCCCCCTTGAGCCAGCACTGTTTTAGCTTCCATGTCCATCAGTTTATACTTGATGGACGAACTGCCGCAATTTAATACCAATATCTTCATTGTCAGTTATTAAAAAAAGGATTAATACCGGTTACTTTATCATTCTCATACAAATAAAAACCTTTTCCGGTCGGAATGCCCAACTGTTTGGTGCGGTAAAGCCGCCAAAGGACAGGGCTGGGTTTGTATCTTGTGTCGCCATATTCATCGAACATGTCTTCCATCAGGCGAATTATTTTTTCGATGCCGATTACGTCGGCCATTTGAAAAATACCCAATCGCATACCGTAGACTACAACCGTCAGTCGGTCGATGTCTTCCATTTTCGCAATGTTTTCCATAAGCATCCGGCACGCCTCGTTCAGCATGACAATCAACAAACGCATGCTAACCAATCCGTTGCTTTCGTGGACGTCAATAGAATCGTACTTAATCAGTTTGGCAAACGCCAATATTTTGTTGTACACCGCTTCGGAAGTAAAAGCGCCCTTCACGATTTCCACTACTTTTGCATCGGGGTGGGCAATGGGAAAATGCACGCTTACGCAACGCTCCTTGTACTTCAAATCGGATGCCAATTCGCTGATAATAACGGTTGTCGCGTTGGTTGCGATGATTGCTTCCGGCGAAACAACGTTTTCGATGTCTTTGAAAGCCTGCTTGCGGAGTAATATGTCGCGCTCACCGGTTTCTTTGTTGTAAGGTATACATTCGATGACGAAATCGCAGGTTTTCAAAGCCGCATAATCCAAAGAACTTTTGATACGTCCCATGATAGCGCGTTTTTCACCCGGGGTCAATCCCCAGTTTTCTATTCTGGAGTCTAATCCGTCGCTTATTCTTTTCACTGCAAAATCGATTCTTTCCTGGGTTCTTTCAATAAAAATCACGTCCAAACCGGCGGAAGAAGTCAGCCGGATAATGTTCCGTCCGTCTTTTCCCGCTCCGACTACGCCTATTTTTGAAAACAGGGTTTTTTTCTTGTCTTTCGAAAAAAGTCCGAAAGGCTCAATAGGTTCAATAATTGTTTCTGCCATACTGTTGTTATTATAATTATGCGTTCGTGTTATTATTTTTCTTCATTCCGATAGCCTGATTGGCGCAGATAGCAATCATTTTATAAATATCATCTACCGAACAGCCCCGCGAAAGGTCGTTCACCGGTGCAGCCATTCCCTGAAGAATAGGGCCTACGGCTTCCGCATTTCCCAAGCGTTGCACCAATTTGTAAGAGATATTACCACATTCCAAGTTCGGGAATACCAGCACAGTCGCTTTTCCGGCAACCGGACTTCCCGGCGCTTTGCTGCTGCCTACCGAAGGAACCAAAGCGGCGTCGGCTTGTAATTCTCCGTCTATCAATAAACCGGGATCCAGTTCTTTCGCAATCCGGGTAGCCTCGGTTACCTTGTCGATCAGTTCGTGCTTGGCGCTGCCCTTGGTCGAAAAACTCAACATGGCCACGGTGGGTTCCACACCCACGATGGAACGGGTAGTTTGCGCCGTAGCCACTGCTATTTCGGCCAACTCGCGTGCATTGGGATTGGGCATGACGGCACAATCGGCAAAAACCAGAATGCCGTCGGCGCCATAGAAGCTATCCTGAACAAACATCAGGAAAGCGCCTGAAACCACGCTGATTCCGGGAAGCGTTTTGATAATCTGTAAGGCCGGTCTCAAGACGTCGCCCGTGGTGTTGCGTGCACCTGCAATTTCTCCGTCCGCATCCCCGTTTTTTATCATCAAACAAGCAATATACAAAGGGTCTTCGGTTAGTTTCCCTGCTTGTTCGGGTGTCATTCCCTTGTTTTTACGCAATTCATAGAGGAGTTGGGTGTAAACCTCTTTTTTGTCGTAATGGAGTGGGTCGATGATGGTGGCTTCACCGATATGGTCCAGGTCGTGCTGTTTCGCTAAATCCTTTATTGCATCGGGATTTCCGATGAGTACGATTTCTGCAATTTTGTC
Source organism: Dysgonamonadaceae bacterium (assembly GCA_031289145.1). GTDB lineage: Bacteria > Bacteroidota > Bacteroidia > Bacteroidales > Azobacteroidaceae > Azobacteroides. The sequence goes on from JAITQA010000054.1 coordinate 57,837, forward strand.
TGCCAATACGCTGTTTGCCGCTTTAAGCGTGCGCACTTCATCTCCTTCCGGAAGCACAATCCGCTGTCTATCAGCTTGTGCCCTTTTGATAATGTCTATTAATAAACCCATAGCTATGAAATTTTATTGATGTGTTATTGAATTTTGCTACAAAATTACAAAAATTGTAATATAGAGTTTGCAAAATTGGGTTTTTTTATCGGAATCACAATTTATATTATTTTTTTTAAGTAAAATAAATTAATTTTGTATCTTTGCGTCGTAATAATTTTGAAACAACATTGATTTATGTATTTAGCAGAACAAACGTGGAGATGGTATGGCCCCAACGACTCTGTCGGCTTGTGGGACATTCGCCAGGCAGGCGCAACCGGGATTGTTACCGCGTTGCATCATATTCCCAATGGGGAAGTATGGACAAAGGAGGAAATCCTGCAGCGCAAAAAAATGATTGCGGAGACCGGACTTGTCTGGTCTGTCGTAGAAAGCGTCCCCGTCCATGAGCATATCAAGACGCAAACCGATGATTTCCGGAAATATATAGATAATTACAAAGAAAGTATCCGAAACTTGGGCGCTTGCGGCATTTATGTGGTGACTTACAACTTCATGCCTGTTTTGGATTGGACACGCACCGATTTGGCTTATACCTTGCCCGACGGTTCAAAAGCTTTGCGTTTTGAAAAAGCGGCTTTTGTGGCGTTTGACTGTTTTATCCTGAAGCGGCCGGGGGCGGAAAAAGAGTATTCTCCCGAAGAGATAGCCAAAGCCAAAGCCCGGTTTGCGCAAATGAGCGATGAAGACAAACACCTGTTGACCCGAAATATCATTGCCGGTCTGCCCGGTTCGGAAGAGAGTTTCACTGTTGCACAGTTTCAGGAAGCCTTAGACCGTTATCGGGATGTGGATGCGGAAACGCTTCGCCGGAACCTGGTTTATTTCCTGAATGAAATTTGCCCGGTGGCTGATGAGGCAGGCGTACAAATGGTTATCCACGCAGACGACCCGCCTTATCCTATTTTGGGCTTACCGCGTATATTAAGTACCGAGGAAGACTTTCTCCGATTAACAGAGGCCGTTCCCAACCGGTCGAATGGTCTTTGTCTCTGCACCGGTTCGTTTGGCGTGCGGGCAGATAACGACCTTCCGGGAATGATGGAACGCTTGGGTGACCGGATAGGTTTCGTTCACCTGCGCAGCACACAACGGGATGAAGAAGGCAATTTCTACGAAGCCAATCACTTGGAAGGCAACGTGGATATGTACAATGTGATGAAACAACTTTTCCTTCTCCAGCAACGGCGGAAAGTATCTATTCCTATCCGTCCCGACCATGGGCACCAGATGGTAGATGACTTGAAGAAAAAAACCAATCCGGGCTATTCCTGCATTGGACGTCTTCGTGGCTTGGCAGAGTTGCGCGGCTTGGAAATGGGGATAGCGAAATCAATCGGATAAGCGATACCGTCTTTTCTTCATTTTTTTTTAGCTTCTTGCCAAAGTTTTTCCATTTCGTCTAAGTTCATCTCCTTCAGCGACCGGCCTTTTTCTTTGGCTTGTTGTTCAATGTAGTTGAAGCGTTGGATAAACTTTTGGTTTGTCCGTTCCAAAGCATTGTCCGGATTTATTTTATACAAACGGGCAGCATTGATAAGACTAAAAAACAAGTCGCCAAATTCAGCTTCCATTTTATCTTTATCCATTGAATGGATTTCGTGTTTCAATTCGGTAAATTCTTCTGCTACTTTATCCCAGACATCTTCCCTTTGTTCCCAATCGAAACCGGCATTCCGGGCTTTGTCCTGAATTCGGTGTGCCTTGGCTATGCTCGGCAAGGAAGCGGGCACTCCTTCCAGAACAGTTTTATTACCTCCTTTTTCCTTGAGCTTGATTTGTTCCCAATTTTGTTCAACCTGACCGGCAGTATCGGCGTTCTCAGTTCCAAAAACATGCGGATGGCGGAAAATCAGTTTATCGCAGAGCGTATTACAAACATCGGCAATATCGAATTGCCCTTTTTCGTCGGCAATTTTAGCATAGAAGATAATATGTAGCAGGACATCACCCAATTCTTTTTTTATTTCCGCCGCATCGTTCCGGATAATGGCTTCACATAATTCATAAGTCTCCTCAATGGTATTGGTGCGCAGGCTTTCGTTGGTTTGCTTTTTATCCCATGGACATTTTACCCGCAATTCGTCCAAGATATCCAGCAAACGTCCAAAAGCCGCCAATTTGCCCTCCTTCATATTCAACATACTATCTTTCACCTTTTAGTTTATACTGTTGTATTCCATTCTGCAAAAACTGTATATACTTATCTATATTTTTATCATAAGCATAAGCCGGAGCGACAGGCATACCGGTATTATCCAGCAAGACATAGAAAGGTTGGGCGTTTGCACCGAATTTATACCTTTGCAGGTAACTCCATTTGTCTCCAATGGTTTTTAGCTTACGTGTTTTGTCATATTCCGTGATTTCGACAGGTTCGTTTAATTTGGTTTTATCATCCACATACAAGGAAATCAGGACATAGTCATTATCAATAATATCCTTCACCCGCAGGTCGGACCAGACGGCAGCCTCCATTTCCCGGCAATTGACACAACCGTAACCTGTGAAATCTATCATTACCGGTTTGTTGTTTTTACGCGCATATTCCATTCCCTCTTCAAAATCGTAAAACTGCGGACGCACTTCTCCGTGATAGAGGCTGAAATCCTGGGTATAAAGCGGAGGCGAGAAAGCGCTGATAGCTTTCAGGGGCGCTCCCCACAGACCGGGAATCATATAAATGGCAAAAGCAAAGGAGATAATCGACATGAACAAACGGGGAACCGACACATAAGGTAAATCGCTGTCATGTGCAAATTTGATTTTTCCGAGGAGATAAATCCCCAAAAGGATAAACAATACAATCCAAATAACCAAGAACACTTCCCTGTCCAATATTCCCCAGCCATAGGCCAAATCAGCCACAGACAGGAATTTCAGCGCCAAAGCCAATTCAAGAAATCCCAGAACCACCTTGACGGAGTTCAGCCATCCGCCCGATTTGGGCAGGTTTTGCAACCATGAAGGGAAAAGGGCGAACAGCGCAAAAGGAATAGCCAGCGCCAGCGAGAAGCCAAACATCCCGATAGCCGGACCGGCAATGTTACCCATTCCGGCAGCTTCAACCAATAAAGTACCGATAATAGGCCCTGTGCAGGAAAAAGACACCAGAACCAAGGTAAAGGCCATAAAGAAAATGCTGATTAAACCGGTAGTTGATTCGGCTTTGCTATCCATTTTATTGGTCCATGATGACGGCAATACCAATTCGAATGCGCCGAAAAATGAGATGGCAAATACAATTAACAATGCGAAAAATAACAAGTTAAATAGCGCATTGGTAGACAGGTCGTTCAAAGCGCTGGCGCCGAAAACGGCCGTGATAATCAGACCCAGTAGCAAATAAATGACGATGATGGAGCAACCATACGTGAGGGCATCCGAAATTGCTTTTTTGCGATTTGTTTTGGCGCGTTTCAGGAAGAAACTGACGGTCATCGGGATAATAGGCCAGACGCAAGGCGTCAGCAAAGCCAGTAAACCGCCTCCGAAACCGACAATAAAGATGAATAGCCATGATTTATTGGATTGAGAAGCCTGGTCTCCGAAATGCTGTAGTTCCGAAATGACCGGATTCCAGTAATCCGCTATCGCAAATGTTCCCGGAACGGATTCTGCTGCGGTCAAGTCCAAGTTATCCGTTGCCGCTGCTTCCTTTTCTTCAGGTATTGTCGGCGCAGTCGTTTCGGGAGAAACGGTAATTTTCTCCGCATCTTTTGCGACGATTAGCTTGGCCGGAATGTCTTTAGCCGTAAACTGAAAGATTTCTTCACCCGGCACACATGATTGGTCATTGCAGGCCATGTAATCAATACTTCCGCTAATCAAAAAATTATCTTTGTCGGTAATTTTAAGTTTTTGGGTAAAAGTAGGATTTTCATCGAACCAGCGAATGGTCATCTTGAACATATTGTCGTATTGGCTGACAATTTTGGATGTGGTGACCACTTTTCCGCGCAATTCGGCGCCTTTGATTTCCTCAAAATTAAAAGCAGTCGGAATCGGTCCGTCGTCCGGCAGGTTCATATCATACAAATGCCATCCACTTTCGATTGTAGCATGAAAAACGATCTCGCCTGCGTCGTTGATCCGGTAAGTCCACTTAACCGGCTCCATCATCTGTGCATGCATGATGGCGCTAAAAGACAAAAAGATAAAAATTAATCGAGTAATCCGTAACATATTTCAATTTTTTTGCAAAGGTAATAAAAAAACAGGAAAAATAATTACTATTTTTGTACTCAATTATTATACAACATGCGGATTGATATTATTACCGTTCTTCCGGAAATTTTAGAAAGCTCTTTGAATTATTCTATTCTGAAAAGAGCGCAGGAAAAGGAGTTAGTAGAAATTCAGGTACACAATCTCAGGGATTATTCCTTGGACAAACACCGTCGGGTGGATGACTATCCTTTTGGTGGACAGGCAGGTATGGTACTGCAATGCGAGCCTGTTGATCGGGCTGTTTCTGCACTGAAGCAAGCCCGCGCTTACGACGAAGTTATTTATACTTCGCCGGATGGGGAGCGATTTAATCAGGCTATGGCCAACCGGCTTTCCCTTTGCGGAAACCTGATTATTTTGTGCGGCCACTACAAAGGCATTGATTACCGCATCCGTGAACATTTGATTACGCTTGAAATCTCTATTGGCGACTATGTCCTGACCGGAGGCGAGTTAGCCGCCGCTGTGATGGCCGATGCAATTGTTCGGTTGATACCGGGCGCGATAGGGGATGAACAGTCCGCTTTGTCCGATTCTTTTCAGGACAATCTGTTAGCGCCGCCCGTTTACACCCGTCCGTCCAATTATAAGGGTTGGGTGGTTCCGGAGGTATTGCTTTCCGGACACGAAGCGAAGATCAAGGAATGGGAACTACAGCAGTCTATCGAAAGGACGCAAAGGCTTCGGCCGGATTTGGTGTGATTCCCGGAGGGTTATTGGGTGGCAAAAAGTAAAAAATAATTAGTCCCGAATAATCAGAAAAATGATGATCCGGGACTAAATTATTTAATCGAATATCAAAAATTTACCTGTTTTTTACTTGTTTCCCGGATGAGGATTCCCTGAAGAACGTACATCCCAAAACATTTTGGTATAATAATTATTCGTACCATCATCTAATTTAGCTACTGCGGCATTGAAACTAACTCCATTCAAGGTACTTTCATTGGTCGGGTATTTCACGCGGGCTATAATATCGCCTTTCGTATCTGATAAGGGTTCAAATTTCAATTCAGCGCCGGCGGGTGTAACATACGAAATTTCACCAGGTTTCAATAATTGTGTAGGATAACCGGTACGACGATATTCCGTCCAGGCTTCAGTGCCATTCATGAAGAGATCGATGTATTTCTGCAAGGCTACTGATTCCGCATTTATCGTCTTACTGACGTTTGTTACATACGCATCAATATCTGCATCCGGAATAGATGTTCCATCCAATTCACTCCAATAATCAATGGATGCCCGTACTCCTTCTTCGTATTCTGGAGCGGAAAATCCTTTGGATTCGCTTAGTATGAATTGTATTTCAGCATAAGTAATCAAAGGTGTTGCGAAATCGGCTCTGATACAAAGTGGTGTTGTTCCACTGCCCCAGTCGGGAGCAAGTCCCCTGGGCGTTGAGGTAGCGCCATTCTCTATCCCGTAAGGCATACCAATATATCTCCCATTACGCGGGGTGGTATAAATCGCCAAGCGGGGATCTATTACATCCTTCCACGGATGGGATTTATTATTCAAGGTATCCGGTTGCCCTTTTAATATATCCAGAAACGGACGAGCAATTGAGAAATCATTACGAGCCTCTACAAAAAAACCTATGTAAAAATAGCTTTGGTTGGGCGCTACGGAAGAGTATGTATAAGCCGCATTATCATCATTACTTGTAAAAACGCCACTTGATACGGCTTCGGAGATATAGGTTTTCCATTGTGAATCCACTTTGGATAAGTGAATAGCGATGCGGCAACGCAAAGAATTGGCAAACTTTTTCCATTTCAAAGCATCTCCGTCATAAATATTGTCGCCACTGGTAAACGCCGGTTCATCTACATCGAAAGCATCGGCTGCGGTTTTCAATTCAACTAATAATGCTTTATAGATATCTTCCTGACTATCGTATTTCGGAAAATAAATACCTTCCGTCAATTTACCGATTTCGCTGTAAGGAATATTTCCCCATGTATCGGTCATTAATAAAAACAACCACGCTTTAAGGGTTTTAGCGGCAGCAATCTGGTTCGCATTTGTACCGTAAGCTGACATTTTAGCCGCTGTTCCTTCTTCCGTATTTAATTTGATAACTTCGTTCAAAGAGGCAATAGCCAAGTAGAGCGTATTAAAGTAATTATTATTAACACTTTCACGTATTTGATAACGGTCTTCTTCCGTATAGTTACGTTGTGCCCAATACTGGCTATAGAGTAAATTCTGACGTCCGCTGAACCATACATCATACACATAGTCCATAATCCGTTTTTCAACTCCAGCCATTACCATATTACTTGGTACTTCTGAGGGATTATTCGGGTCTATATTTAACTCCTCAAAGTCTTTGCAAGAAGCCAATAATCCGATAAGCAATGAGATGCTTAAAACTTTATATAATAACTTTTTCATACTTATTAAAATTTCAATGTTATATTCAATCCATAATTTGCAATAGCAGGTATTGCGCCTCCTTCAACACCTTGTATATTTCCCGAATTGGTAATGGCCATTTCCGGGTCAAAGTGTTTCACATCCGGCCCCCAAACGCCTAAATTACGTCCGTAAGCGGCAACACGCAAAGATTTCACAAATTCGCCTTTTTTAATCGGAATCGTATAGCCGATGTTTATTTCGCGCAATTTGATAAAGTCCGATTTGAATACATTCTGTGCTGCAGGCCCTGAGTAAAATTGGGAACCATAAGTTTCTCCGCTGATTCGCCTGGCATTGGGCGTTCCATCTGCCAGTACACCGGCCAATAATACGCCGCCGCCATCGCTTACATCGTCGCGGATGTTTTTCCCGTTCTCGTTGATAGCAACGGTTTCTTCCAACATACCGGAATACATCCCCCACATATACGAGGTAGAGAAGTAGCTTCCTCCTTTGGAAAAGTCAAGTAAAACACTTAAATCCAAATTTTTGTAATGGAATGTATTTAACCAGCCTCCTGTAAAATCGGGATAAATCTTGCCGATGGCTACATTTCCATCGGTAGAAGCGTATCTGCCGTTTGCCAAGATTACCTTATTACCGTTGTCATCGTATACGAAATTGGTACCCATGATTACGCCATATTCTTCCCCTTCTTTTGCTCCGATTTCCACTTTAAATGGCGCATTTACCAAACGGTAATAATCAACACCGTCCAATAGTTTTTCCACTTTATTTTTATTGGAAGAAAGTATTAAACTGGATTCCCAAGAGAAATCTTTCGTTTGAACCGGTGTCCCATAAATGCGAAATTCTACGCCTTTATTGGTCATGGAACCGGTATTGATCACACTGTAAGAATATCCGGTTGTTCCCGAAACAGACAATGGAATGATTTGGTCTTTCGTTTCACTTGAATAAAGTGTAACGTAAGCATTCGGGGAAGTACATGGGTATCCGGTTTTTCCGTATGTACTGTTTTTGGAGACAATGCAATTATAATGTAATTACCATGCAGAGTAAATGCAATATAAATGCATTGTA
>JAITQA010000081.1 GCA_031289145.1 Dysgonamonadaceae bacterium
CGATTGAAAAATCATTAGCAAAGACGCTCAACTACGAAAACAAAAACGAATTAGACACACTATTATCTCTGAATTTTCAACTGTATGATAACGCAATTTATAGCCGAGCATAGTATATCTGCGACGTAGCGAAGACGCTACGCCGAACGCGAGAATCCAAAGGATTCACATGCTTATAGGTTGCTATAAACATGCGACCTGCCGGGTCGGGGGGAACAATAAGGGAATAAGAGGGGATTGTGTGGTCGTTATGCTACTAAGGGCGCCTGGGAAGATAAGGGTTGCTTTTCCCTTTCCCTCAGGGAATAAACAAAAAAACGACAGTTTGAATTACACCCACAACGATAGCCCGATAGTTCATAGGTTGATGAAGGCTTTGAAAAATCCGACACGACCGGCAATATCCGGCCACCCGTTTTGCTAAAAAATGTGATTCTATCACGTTTAATGTCGGAAAAATAACATTCCGAGGCAACCCACTTGCATAAGGGAAGGATAAAGGATAGATAAAGAATGCAATCATTACCATTATTGGGCGGTTGCGGCTTCCTAATTTACATTAATGACCTATTTTGATAATTTTACCTCCTTGCCTTATTCCGCCTTCGTTAAAAGCGTCGATAGTAAAGAAATAATCCTGTTCTGTATTTAAACTGTGGATTGACAACTCGCTTTTGTCATATACCATATAATTAAGGTATAATTTTTCGGATCGGCTGCCATAGCGGATGTTGTAACCGACGGCGTCGGAAACCGGCTCCCAGCTCAGATTCACTGTTCGTTTGTCTGTATCGCGTTCGGCAGTGAAAGCATTTACTGCTGCGGGCGCTTTTTTATCATTTTTCCCAAACACGCGAAAATCGGATACGGCGAAGTTGCCTGAAGGAGTATATACGTTTTTCACACGTAAATATTGCGTTTTGACAGGTTCTTTTAATTGGATGTAATCGTGCGGAGCATCTTGTGTATTTTGTGATTTGTCTATCAACATTTCCCATTTTTTCTTATCTGTTGAATATTCAACGGTATAACGATACCGGATGCTATCTTGTCGTGCAATAAGTTTAACATTTTCATCGGCAAAATTGATTTGAAGCGCGTAAACGTCCGAAAGTTGTTCCAAATCCAGAATAAACCATTCGTTGTTTCCTGCAGAAGATGCGCTCCACCAAGTGCGGATATTTTCGTCGTTGATGTTTTTGGCGTCGCTGTTTTGAGTCAGTAACAACGGCTCTCCGTCGTACCAGTCATAAGCAACTTGATAATCGGGTAAGGTAGAAGAAACTTCAATTTTTTTCTTATACGAGAGCAACATCCATTCGGGGAAAAGTTCTTCGGGCGAATTGATTTTTTTGTTGGGGATAATGAAAGGATAATCTCCGAAACCGGTATAGGCATACATTTCGTCATCTTTATCGAAAAAGAGAGGAAACAAAGATAAACGTCGTTCGAAGGGATGATGAACAGAAACGCTGACAGTACCTATATGCCAGTAATTTCCGTATTTATCCTGAAAAGTACTTCCGTGACCGGCGCCGCCAAAAAAGCCTTCCGGCTTGTACGAAAACGGATTATGCTGAGCAAGAGTAAAAGGACCTAAAGGTTTATCCGAGACATAAACCCCATCGTTATAACTTTTAAGTTCAGTGCCGGGACTGGCGTATTGCAAATAGTACTTACCCTTGTATTTATTTGCCCAAGCGCCTTCAATATGAGGGTCTGTTTCGTCGTTAGGCGTATTGTAATCGGTTTTTTCCTCCCATCCGAATTGTTTTTTATGAGAAGAAATTAACGCAACCTGCTCGCCGACAGGTTCAAAAGTTTTCGGGTCTAATTCATAACCCCAGATAGGCGTTTGATTGCTACAACCGGCATAGTAATAGAGCCGTCCGTCATCGTCCAATAAAAGAGCCGGGTCGCTGATGCGAATTTTGAAATCAGGATTGGCTACTTCCCATTTCCCCGATTTGGGGTCTCCCGTTTTTACAACCTCAGGTACTTGCGAGGCGACTAAGTAAATGGTGTCGTTGATAACGACTGTCGACGGAGCAAATACCAAAACAGGAAAAATGTCGTTTGGAACAATTAAATCCCAATGAATCATATCGGTAGAATGAAAATATCCACCCGAATGAGAAACAAATGCGTAGTATTCGTCGTGAAACAGAATGATGGTAGGGTCAGCGCCTTCACGGTACGACGGATCCGTAGTCCATTGATACATGTAACTCAGGTTGACAGGATTACAAACAGTTTGCAAAGATGTCGACTGTAACGTTTCTTGTTTGTTGGATCGGGTACAACTTGCTATAAATAAAAGAAGCAGCATTGTACCGGTAGCTGTTTTTAGAAAGAATTTATTCATAATTATCAAATTATTGGGCAAAGGTAATAAAAGATATGCAGACATACAATCTATGTTTGCAGAATCTTCTACTATCAAAATCTGTGACACATTGGACAAAACGGCTGGAGCCGGACCTCTCCTATTTATACGATGATTTGCCGGATGGGCGCCGGCAGAACGAAATCGAACAAAAGTACATTGCCGGCTACATGCAGTTCAACGGTAACGACCACGTGAACGGATGGATGCGGATATTGAAATAAAGAGACTGCTCCATTCGGGACAGCCTCTTTTTTTTATTTTACAACGATCTTTGCGTCTATCACTGATAAAACACGTATATTTGTGCTTGATAATTAAAACCCAAAAATGACGAACGAAAAAATGACGGAACGGCTGAACCCGCTTAATGACTTCCTGTTCTTGAAATTCATGGGTGA
>JAITQA010000118.1 GCA_031289145.1 Dysgonamonadaceae bacterium
ATACAATTTGTCCCGGTCTTAAATCCGGTTGCGAGGCAGGAGGAGTTTCCCCTACTTGCAATATTCTTTCTGCCACACGGGAATAAACAGGACGAATCGGGTCGTTTGTGTTTTGATAAACCGCAGGTTTCCAATCCGGCGTTCGTTCGAGCCAACGGTCTTTGAACGTGGAAAAAGTAAAATCGGTAGCCCAAGTGAAATCTTTACGGGTAATATTTTTCGTATTAATAGTCGCCTCAAAACCCCGGCTTTGCGTTTTCCCTAAATTACCCATTACCAAACTGATACTCTGATAAATATTCAATTCTTTATAATTCAGCAAATCGGAAATCGTCCGGTTATAATATTCGAAAGCGCCGGAAATTTTACCGTTGAATACCGACACATCCAAACCAAGATTAAATTCGGTCGTAGTTTCCCATTTCAAATCCGGATTAGCCAAGCGACTTTGGAAAACGCCTATCACTTGACTTTTATCCACATTATTCCATGCAGGCGCCGCGTAATAGGCTGCAAACGCATTTTGACCAATATCGGAGTTTCCCGTCTGACCGTAACTTACCCGTAACTTTAATAATGACAAGGTAGAACGGAGGTTTTCCATAAAATCTTCTTCCGTAATATTCCATGCTAATGCTGCGGACGGGAAATAACCCCATTTATGATTTTCGGCAAAAACGCTGGCGCCATCGGCGCGAAAAGTGGCAGTCAACAAATACCGGTTTAACAGGGAGTAATTGATGCGCGTGAAAAAAGACTGCATCTTATTTTCACTTGCCGAAGATTTGACATTTTTGACGCCGACTCCCGAATTCATATTATTATAGGCAAAAGCATCGGTGATAAACTCCGTATTTTCCAGGTAATGACTGTTGCTGTTGAATTTTTCATACGACATTCCGAGCAATATTCCCAAGCGATGAATCCGATTCAATTCTTTCGTATAATTGGCTGTACCTTCCAAGAGGTATTGTTCGTTTTGTCCTTGATTGATAGAGGCGTAACCTTGCCAAATATTTCCCCACAAAGTGGATTTAGGCATATAGGCTTTCCGGCTTTGATAGGCTACATCTGTTCCTGCGCTCAATTTGATACTCAAATCCTTGATGGGGTCGACGGTTACATGAGCGTTGGCAAGAATACGGTCCATTCGCCCCCTATCCTGCACATTCAGCAGTGAATAAGGATTGGGTTGGGTCGGCAGCATGGGATTAATCGGGTAATTTCCGTTTTCATCCAGGGCTTGAATGTGCGGTCCCATTTGTACAGCAGCGCGGAGAATTCCTGATTGCTCGTATTGTTTTTCTCCCAACTCACTGTTGTCGTTGTCGATACGGGAAACAATCATGTTTATTCCCATTTTAACATGAGGATTAATCGTCTGGTCCAGATTTATTTTTCCGGTGTAACGTTGCAGTCCGGAATTTTTAATGATACCCTTGTGGTCGTAATAGTTGAGTGAAACCAAGTATTTGGTTTGATTACTACCGCCTTGCACACTCACATTATGTTGTTGGATACTGCCGGCTCTTGAAATCAAGTCCACCCAATCGGTGCCTTCTCCGGCGTCCTCAATTTGTGTATTGGTGTAAGGCAATTTATAGGCAACTCCATTTTTAGGATATTTCATGGCTTCTTCCAGCGTAACATTTCCGTAAGGAAGTACACTGTTGTCGAACATCCAATAGTCCCAACTCGAAAAATTTTTGGCAGTCATCCAGTCTTTCAGGTTATACACATCAAAAATATCGGCGTGTTTTTGGACGCCATACGATGCGCCGTAAGAAACGACTGATTTCCCTTCATTTCCTCTTTTCGTGGTGATGATAACGACTCCGTTGGCGGCTCTTGCTCCGTAAATAGCGGTTGCCGAAGCGTCTTTCAGCACTTCGACAGAAGCAATATCATTCGGATTCAAGAAATTCAGAATACTTTGCGTACCAGGGTCGAGGCGGGTATTGTCGGTTCCGAGTTGTTCCAATTGGGCTATCGGAAAACCATCCACGATGTACAAGGGTTTATTGCTTGCATTGACCGAACCGGCGCCGCGGATAAGGATGTCCAAACCACCGCCGGGTTGCGCACTGTTTTGAATAATGGATAAGCCGGCTGCCTTCCCTTTCAAGGCATGGGCAATGGATGTGGAAGCGGTCATTTCTATGTCCGAGGCTTTCACGGAAGAAACAGCGCCCGTCAAATCCCTCTTTTTAACCGTTCCATAGCCGATAACGACCAATTCATCCAATTCTTTCTTTTCCGCACGTAAAACGACAGGGATTGTTTTACGGCTTTTTACCTCTTCTTCAACGGGTATCATACCCAAATAACTGAAGACCAGCGTAGCATTATCCGGAACATCCAGACTATAAGCGCCGTTAATGTCTGTAACTATACCTATGGTAGTGCCTTTCACTGAAATACTTACTCCGATTAAGGATTCGCCGTTTTCATCGGAGACAATACCGGTAACTGTTGTTTGTGCGCTTATTTTCAGGGTGAATAATAAGCAAGACGCCAACAGGAGCATTTTTTGAAAAAAGTGTTTCATACAAATAATATTATATTATTAACGGGACAAAGTTAAGAATGATATTATTTGTAAACGTGCCGAATTGTAGCTTTTTCTTGTTCTATTGTACGAGAATTTGACCATCCCCTTAAAATCTCCATTCAGCGTCCCACGGTAGTGATAGTAACGTTTACCATCCTGATTTTTTTCAGGTTGTTTGAGCGGCAGTCTATTTTTTATTTTATAAATATTTACGTACGAACTTTTTCACAAAGTAAATTGGACTTTTTTACAAACCAACCTTACGCAATTGACGCTATCTTTGTACAATCAAAAACAAGTAGTTCATTCCAAAAAACCGGAAAAACAGCGGGTACTCCGATAATCATTCTAACCCGCTGATGCCCGGCATAATTATTTTTATTCCAATTTATGTATCACCAACCCCGAACGCAGTTTCGGTTCGAACCAGGTGGTCTTCGGCGGCATGATGTTTCCCGTATCGGCAATAGTGATCAGTTGTTTCATCGAAACGGGATAGAGCGCTAACGCAACTGCCATTTCTCCGCTATCAACGCGACGTTTCAATTCACCTAAACCCCGAAGTCCGCCGACAAAATCAATGCGTTTATCAGTACGCAAATCTTTGATTCCAAGAATCTTGTCGAGAATCAAATTGGATGAAATTGTTACATCCAATACGCCGATGGGATCGTTGTCGTCATAAGTGCCCGTTTTCGCTTCTATGGAGTACCAGTGATTATTGAGGTACAAGGCAAAGTTGTGCAGGTGTTCGGGGTGGTAAATGGCTTCACCTTGGTCGGTTACGACAAAGTCTTCGCTCAATTTTTCGAGGAACCGGTCGGCAGTAAACCCGTTCAAATCTTTTATTACACGGTTGTAGTCCATGATTTTCAACTGGTTAGCCGGAAAACAGACAGCCATAAAGTAATTGTATTCCTCCTTGCCCGTATGATTAGGATTCCGGGCTGCTTTTTCTGCACCCACCAAGGCTGCGGCAGCCGAACGATGGTGTCCGTCGGCGATGTATAAATAGGGGATAGCGGCAAACAATTCCGTGATTTTCAGGATAGTTGCCTCATCGCTGATTATCCAGAAATGGTGTCCGATTCGGTCTTCCGAAACAAAATCGTATTCGGGCGTTTTCTTTATGACTTCCGAAACGATAGCGTCTAAGCCGGGATTGTCGGGGTAGGCGAAAAATACCGGTTCGATATTGGCATTGTTGATTCGCACGTGTTTCATGCGGTCTTCCTCCTTGTCTTTGCGGGTCAGTTCATGTTTTTTGATATTTCCATTCAGGTAATCTTCCACATACGAGCCGACTACCAAGCCGTATTGCGTGCGGCCGTTCATGGTTTGGGCATAGACATAGTAATTTTCCGTATCATCTTGTACCAGCCAGCCTTTTTCCTGGAATTTCCTGAAATTTTCGACCGCTTTGTCATACACATCCGGTTCATGTTCATCCTTTCCCGCCGGAAAATCAATTTCCGGTTTGATGATATGATACAAAGATTTTTCGTTTCCCTTGGCCTCTTCGCGTGCTTCTTCCGAACTCAACACATCGTAAGGACGGGAAGCGACTTCAGTTACATATTGTTTTGGGGGTCGCACCCCCTTGAAAGGTTTTATTGTCGCCATATTCAATTATTCAGTTATTATATAATTACCAGATTGCTACTCGTTTTTCTTTCGGCACATACAATGTATTCTCCGGTGTAACGCCAAACGCATCATACCAAGCATCGATATGGGGTAGCGCACCGTTTACGCGCCATTTACCCAACGAATGAGAATCCATTTTCGTCCGGCGAAGAATTTCCGCATCACGGATATTGCCTGCCCAAACGGTGGCATAAGCAAGGAAAAACCGTTGTGCATCGCTGAGTCCGTCAATCGGAGCAGGAGCGGATTTTCCTTTCAGGGTATTTTGATAGGCCTGCCAGGAAACCTGTAAGCCGCCTTGATCTGCAATATTTTCACCCAAAGTGAGTTGGCCGTTGGCATGAATTGTATCCAAGACAGTGACGTTATCGTAAAAGTCAATTAAGACTTGCGCTCTTGCCTTGAATTTATCCGCATCTTCCGGCGTCCACCAATCGGTCAGGTTGCCTTCCTTGTCGAATTGACGACCTTGATCGTCGAAGCCGTGCGTCATCTCGTGTCCGATGACTACGCCGATGGCGCCGTAATTGACCGCATCGTCCGCATCAATGTTGAAGAAAGGCGGTTGCAGGATTGCTGCCGGGAAGCAGATTTCATTGGTTGACGGATTGTAATAGGCATTGACGGTTTGCGGGTTCATCAACCATTCGTCCTTATCGACCGGTTTATTGAATTTACTAATCATGTAGTCATAATCGAAATTATTGGAATGGATAATATTCGTCAGATACGTATTTTCTTTATTTACTTCGAGCGCAGAATAGTCGCGCCATTTGTCCGGATAACCGATTTTAATGTGGAATGCGGCTAATTTATCCTGTGCTTTCAGTTTGGTTTCGGCGCTCATCCACGCCAGGTTTTCAATTCTTTCCCCCAAGGCGATTTGCAGGTTTTTTACCAAACCCAACATTTTTTCTTTGGCAACCGGTGGAAAGTATTTTTCTACATAAATTTGTCCGACAGCTTCGCCCAAACTACCGTCGATAACATTTACCGCCCGTTTCCAACGATCCTGTTGCTCTTCTTTTCCGGATAAAGTTTTATCGTAATATTCAAAGCGGGCATCGGAGAACGCATCGCTCAGATAAGGGGAGGCCGCACTGATGGCATTCCAAGACAAATAATATTTAATATCCTGCAGCGAATATTCCCGAATAATTTTGCTTACCTCGGAAATGGGATTTAGCTGTCCTACATTCAAATCGGTCAAACCTTTGATACCCATTGTATTGAACAAAACATCCCAATTGATTTCCGGGGAGAGCTGCACCAATTCCGTCAAAGGAATTTTATGATAATTCGCTACCGGGTCACGCAGTTCTACGCGCGATGAAGCAATTGTAGCCAATTGTGTTTCAATTTTCATCACGACTGCGGATGCCTGTTTCGCTTCATCGGAAGAATATCCCGACAAGGTGAAAAGTTTTTCGATAAGTTCGGTGTACTTGGTGCGAAGTTCGATTGAACGCTCATCCTCCTGAAGATAATAATCGCGATCACCCATTTTATAACCACCTTGGTTGATATGTAAAATGTTGATAGAACTGTTCATATCGTCGGCATACACGTAGTGGCTGAAGAAAGGTGACATGCCGTCGCGAAACATATTCGCCAACGTTTCGGTCAGGTTCGATTTGTCGGTCAAAGCGTTCAACTTTTCCAGATAGGGTAGGAGAGAAGTTGCGCCTTCTGAATTCAGGCGGCTGCTATCCATGGCCAAGGCGTACAAATCGCCGATTTTTTGCGCCACGCTCCCTTGTGCATTTGTTTTTTTGGAAAGTTCGAGAATCAAATCTTTTACCTGTTCCTGGCTTTTTTCATCCAACTCATCGAAAGTCCCGAAACGGGCATATTCCGGTTTCAATGGATGGGAGGCAATCCATCCGCCATTGGCATACTGGTAAAAATCATTGCCGGAAATGGCCGTCGAGTCCATATTGGCCGGGTCAATTCCTTTTACGCTCTCCTTTTTGTTTTCGTTACAAGCTGCTGTAATCATTGCAAGCATTACTGTTAAATAAATAATTTTTCGTTTCATATACATAAATTTTATCAAAATGATATTATTAATTTTACTTTAATTTGTATTACAAGTTGCAAAGGTATAAAATTTTTAGTTTAAAATGAATTTTTTTGAATAATGCTAAATCTTTTAATAACTTGTTCTACAAATATTTTAACATACAAATCCGCTGTACTCGTATTTTAATTAATAATATTTAACTAAAATAATTTGGTTTATAAAATAAACTACTTTACATTTGTAGCGTAATTTAATTATTAAACTAAAAAATAACAAAGAATATGGAAACAAAATTCACAGAACAACAGAGTTTGGAAGTAATCACGGAGATGATTAACAGGGCGCGGAACAATGTGCAGAAAGGGAGCGCTAATAATATGATATACAATGGTTTTGCAGTCGCTTTTTTAGCAATTGCCAATTTTCTGCTGTTATATTTTTTACCGGATACGTACAAAAATTATTCATTTCATATTTGGTGGTTAATGGTTCCATCGGCGTTTGTTGACCAAATAATTAAGCGCAAAATTATACGTGAAGCCATAGTGAAAACACATATTGATGATTTCATCTCGCAACTTTGGCGTGGATTTTCCATTTCGGTAGTGGTGCTTCTTGCCATTATTTTAAGTTTATGTCATACCTTTAACGCTCCGCTGATTGCCTTACTCATCACACCCGGAATTATGATTATAGTTGCACTCGCTGAATTTAGTATGGCAAAAATTTGCAGATTCAAGCCTTTTTTTTGGGGTGCAATTGTTTTTTGGGCAGGTTCTTTGCTCTGCCTGTTCCCGTATTGTGTTTTGAAACGCGGTGACCTGCATTTTCTTATCTTGGCAGTGTGTATGATTGTAGGTTTTGTAATTCCGGGTTATATCTTGAATAAATTGGCGAAAAAAAATGTTTAAAGATTTAGATCCATTATTACATTCTCAGTTGCGTTTGGCAATTATGTCGTTGCTAATCAGCGTGAAAGAAGCCGATTTCGTTTTTCTGAAAGAACAAACGGGAGCGACATCGGGAAATCTGAGCGTGCAAATCGACAAATTGCGGGAAGCCGGATACATCGACGTGGAAAAAATGTTTCAAGGGAAAATGCCGCGAACCGTATGCCGCATCAATCGGGTAGGGGTGGAGGCTTTCAATGCGTATGTCAAGGCTTTGCAAGACTATTTGAAATAAATAATTGAACAAAATTAACAAAATTAGTAGAATTGACAGGTAAATCTTGTGAATTATGATAATTCTGTAACTGAATTTCGTAGTAAAATGTCATTTAAATTCCTATATATCAGTCTTATTTTCTTTTTTTCAATCACCGGATTGTTCGCCCAAACGACTTTGTCCGGAGAAATTGAGGACAGAGCGGGAAAACCTGTTCCGGGGGCTTCGGTCAGTCTGGGCGCCGGATTTCTCCGGACGGTTTCGAACAATGACGGGGAATTTTCGTTCGTATATCCCGATACCCTGACCAACCGGTCGCTGCAATTCGAAGCGTTTGGTTATAAGCGGAAAAAAGTAAACACCAACAGAGGTCAGCAACATATCAAGGTGATGCTGATAGACAGTATTTTCAATCTGCAAAATGTTGTTGTTTCTGCGCCTAAGTACGGTCGGTTTAGCGATTATTCGGCACAGACCATCAAGATGTCCACTTTCGATGTGGTGACGAATCCGGCAGCCATGGCCGATATGTCGGCGGCTATGCGGGTATTGCCCGGTGTGCAGGCCAACGACAACGACGGACGCTTGATTGTTCAGGGCGGCAGTCCGGGTGAATCGCAATATTATATCAATGATTTGTTGGTTGTTGACCCA
Organism: Dysgonamonadaceae bacterium; assembly: GCA_031289145.1. GTDB lineage: Bacteria > Bacteroidota > Bacteroidia > Bacteroidales > Azobacteroidaceae > Azobacteroides. The sequence goes on from JAITQA010000118.1 coordinate 8,043, forward strand.
TACAACCTCTCATCGACCGGAACAGGTGTGCGCAGCCGCTTTACTTCGGATTTGTTCGACGGTGTAGTTTTGCAATCAGGCGGTTACAATGCCGAATTTGGACAGGCGCTTTCGGGAATCATCAACCTGAACACCAAAGAAAGAACGGAGATGACGCCGAAAACCGATATTTCCGTATCGTCTGTATATGCAGGTATTACGCATACCGACCAAAAGCCCTCGTATGCCTATCGGGCAAGTCTTCGGTATTCCAATCTGGAGCCTTACGGGAAACTATTTCCCGACAAACTCGAATGGAACGACTATTTTCAGTCGCTTCAGGGCGATTTTTTCCTGACCAAGGAATTTAATCTCAAAACAAAGATGACCGTTCAGGCCAATTTCAGCCGGGAAGGATTGGAATGTGCTTATTATAATGTGGATACGGTACGTTTTACCAACCGTTTTAATCAAGATTATTTTTATGCACAGGCAAATCTGTATCATGCTTTTGACGTCCGATGGAGTTTGTCTTTGGCGAGCAATGTGGTGGCGAATCGTTTTTCGGGAACCGAAATGCAGCGACTCAACGACAGGGTGGAGAATTTGAATAGTTGGAACCACAACAAACTCGGTTTGCAATATAGGCAAGGACGCATCGTCAATCGTTCGGGTATCGAATGGATAAACAATTCCTTTGAAGAAACCTATACGTTTGACAGGGAATATAAAACCCAAATCAACAGTCAATGGATGAGCCTTTACAACGATACCAAACTGTTTATCGGCAACAAACTGACGGCCAATATCGGATTGCGCGGCGAATATTCCTTCTATTTACGGCGGTTTAATTTAGCCCCGCGTCTATATCTCGGTTATGCCTTGAATACGGAAAATATTTTCTCAATGTCTGTCGGCCGGTATTTCCAATTGCCCGACATGGATTATCTTAAACAGACAAATACCTTGGATTTTGCATCCGTAAACAAGGCGACGCTTTCGTATAGCTATGTGAAACAGACAGATAAATTCCAATTGGATACTTATCGTAAAAAGTATGATAAGGTACCGGTTTACAGTCAGGGGACGATGCAGCCGGCCAACATTCACAGCGAAGGCGAAGGTTATGCCTGGGGCGCCGATGTTTTCTGGAAAAGCAATTTCAAAACACTGAGTTATTGGCTGACTTATTCTTACAATCATACGAAAAAGCAGTATGAGCGGTTTACGGAGCGGGTTACGCCGGATTATGTTTCCCCGCATGTTTTCAATATCGTTTTGAAATACTGGATAGCGCCTTTGCGATCGCAGTTGGGAACGAGTTACAACATATCTGCGGGCATACCTTATTATATGGAATCGCCGCCATACGACCGTCTGGGGAAAACGCCTTTTCGCAACCGATTGGATATGAGCTGGTCTTATCTGCCGTCCAATCAGGTTATCATTCATTTCGGCCTGCAGAACGTATTGGGATACACCAATATTTACGGATACCGTTATTCGGAGAAACATCCCGGTTTACGGAAAGAAATCACGAGTAACAGCAACCATTTTTTATTCCTCGGCGTATTTATTACGTTGAGTAACGATAAGAATCTAAATCAATTAAAATTATTATAAATGTGCTGATATGCCAATGTGGCAATAAATTCATTGTCACATCAGCACATTAGCATATTGTCACATTAACACATTATTTTTTATGAAAACAAAATTATTCCTGTTGATGCTGCTTGCAGCAAGCACGCTCAGCGCACAAAACAAATTAACCGTTGTCATTGACGGAATTGAGAAAGTGAAAGGTCATATCATGGTGGCATTGTATGACAAAGAAGGCAAACAAATGGATGCCAAGATGGAGAAAATCGAATCGGAGAGCATCACCATTGTCTTTGAGAAAGTTCTTGCCGGAGAATATGCCGTGTCGGTTTTTCAGGACGAAAACGACAACAAGAAATTAGACACAGGCATGTTCGGCATTCCGAAAGAAAAGTATGGTTTCAGCAACAATGTCAAAGGAACGATGGGGCCGCCCAAATTCAAAGAACGGTTGTTCAAAATAGAGGAAGACAGGGGTATCTATATTACTTTGTTGTGAAGACAAGCAATCATTGCATAAGTTCTTTCCAATAAGTGCTATATAAATTCTCAGATTGCAACATTTCCGTATGTGTTCCGAAGTGAGAGATTGAGCCCTTATCCAACAGGTAAATGAAGTCGGCATATCTCTTTAGAATGTGTAAACGATGAGAAACAAAAAAGATAATTTTGTTTTCTTTTAATGATTTCAGAATTTCTAAAGTTAACGTTTCTGTTTCTTTATCCATGGCAGAGGTTGGTTCATCCAAAATCATTATTTGGGGATTTTTGACGAGAATTCTTGCCAATGCTATCATCTGTTTTTCACCGCCTGAAAGATTAATGCCGTTTTCTCCCACGATAGTCATATAAGCCTGCGGTATTTTCAAAAAATATTTGTCTATCCCGTATTCGGCACATATCCGGATAGCCTTTTGCATTTGCTCCTGATTCGCATTGATACAGATATTTTCAATAATAGTCCCATTAAAAATAAAGATATCCTGCGGAATTACGCCTACTATATTGCGCCATGTGTCAGTAGCTGTTTCTTTCAATGAGACAGTCTCATTCACAAGTATTTCTCCGAATTCTTGTGCGTAAAATTTCTCTATTATTTTACAAAATGTCGATTTACCACTTCCGCTTTCTCCTATTAAAAATGTCATTTTCCCTTGTAGTAAATTCATAGAAACATCCCTCAATATCTGTTTCCGGCCTGCAAAACGAAACGATAAATTACGGATTTTAACAGACGCTACATTTGTCTGAGAAACAACACCTTCCATTTTTTCAGAAGGTATATTTACAATTTCAAACATGCGATTAAAAGCCACTTTGGCTTCATTAATCGGAATAGGAGCAAGAGATAGATTAACAACAGAAGGTGTTATGGACGCTACTATACTGATAATCGCCATTAATTCACCCAATAGAATTGTCCCATTCAGCACAAATACAGAGCCGACGGCAATAGTAAGAATAGTCAATATAACGCCAATAATGCCGGAATAGGCGGATAAACGGATATTAATTTTGCCAAGTCCGAATATTTTGTCCTGAAACAATCCGTATATTTTTCTGTTAACTTCTTCGAAAATAGGTTGTTGATTGAAATTTTTTATAGTATCTATCCCCTGCATGGTATGAATAAAATTACTTTCACTATTGGCATAACTGGCCATAACCTCCCGTTGTGCACCTATCAAGGATGTATTATTTCGATAGATAAAGTACGCGAAAAAAGGCAGACTACCGATTATTATCAGCGCTATTTGCCAAGAATAATAAAATAAAAAGGTAAGGGTAATTATAGTAGCAAGCGCATCTATAATTATTGAACCGGCAAGAGTGCTTATAACGTTTTGAATGCGGCGTGTATCATTCAAACGGGCTGTTAAGTCGCCGATTTTCCGCGTATCAAAAAAACTTTTTGGAAGGCTCAATAATTTATTGTAAAAAAAAGCGATAATTCGGTTATTAAAATTTCGACTCTGAATAAACAGCAGGTATTGCCGGATAATGCCGATTCCTATCCTGGTAAATAATAAGACCCCCACCAAAGCGATACCAATCCACAAGCGTTTAAAATCTTTTTCGGGTATGATAACATCAATCAGTTTTTGAGAAAACACAGCCGTAGTCATTCCTAACACAGCAATAGCAATACCAAGAAAAACACTGCTTGCAATTATGTCAAAATCCTCCCGTGAAATATCTATTATCCATCTTTTTTTTGATAATTGAATACTTTCTTTTTTTACAAACTTATCATTTATCGATAATGTCAGACAAGTATGAGATTGCCAGATATTTTCTAATTCTTCTTTTGTATAGTAGACAATTCCTTGAGATGGATTAAATATGACAAACTTATCATTTTCGAATCCATAGCATACCATATAATGTTGTAATTTTTGTTCAATTACCACATGAAGAATGATTGGCTGTCTATGTTCAATTAGCGCGTTCATATCCGCTTCACAGCCTTCTGCGTCAAATCCCATTTGACCGGCAGCCTGATAAAGTCCAAGAAGCGAGGTGCCCTGTGTGCTTGTTCCGCTCAATTCCCTCAATTTTTCCAAAGAACCATCACCTCCGTAAAACCGAATTAAAGATAGCAAACAAGCTACTCCACAATCAGAAGTATCTTGCTGTAATACCATTGTTTTTTTGATTTGCTTAAGATTCATTTCTATTAAATAATAGGGTATAAATTATCTGTTATTTTAAAATAATCTTCTAATTCATATATTGCTTCTTTCCGGGAATTATCTATATTTTTTATTATTTTTCCCTTTTCCATTAACAAAATATGCGTAGAAATATCTGTAATATGGTTCAAGTTATGACTTGAGATTAGGATTGTTGTATCAGATTCCTCATTCATCCGGTGGAGCAATCGTTTCATTTCTATTTGTGATGATGGGTCTAAAAAATTGAACGGCTCGTCCAAAATAAGTATTTGAGGATTTATAAGCATCGCGCCGATGATACCGATTTTTTGCTTATTCCCGGCGGAGAAATTCCGGATATATTTTTTTTGATGTAGAATTTCGTCATGCATGAAAGCTGTATATGTAGATAAGCGATTGCGAATATCATCTTCTTTTATTTGATAAACATTTCCAATAAAAGCAAAATATTCCTCCGGAGAAAGACATTCTATTAAAAAACTGTTGTCAATAAAAGAGCCGGTATAAGATTTCCATTCTTCCGATTCGGATACATCTTTATTAAATATAGTTACATTGCCCGAATCGGTACGGAGTAAATCAATCAATAAACGGAATAAAGTAGTTTTTCCTGCTCCATTGTTACCCACAATGCCCAAAATATCGCCTTTATTTGCAGCTAAAAAAGGAATATTTACAACTATCTTTTTGTCAAAAGACTTACTCAGGTTATTTACTTGAAGTATCATATTTATAAAATTTATTTAAGTTTATGATGACATATATCGATTCATATTTTCGTATCTTCTTTTCAAAAAGCAGACGGTGATAAACGATAGAAAATATTTTCGAAGAAAAAAAGAAGCAATACTTATAAAAGAAAGGATACTTAATGCAATCCACTCGTTATTAAAACTTGAATATATAAATTGAAAAAACCATAATGAGAAAAAAAAGAGAATAATTTCATAGACGAAAGGAATTAGTGCAAATCCTTGGTAATTCATAAACAAGGCTGCTTTATCCATGTCTAATTTTTTAGAAAACAGAGCCATAGGAAATAATAACAAATTAAAAAAAAACACGACATATAGCGTTTCTGAAATAAATAAATAGATATTTATTCGATAGATTATGATAAAAGGAAAAAGGAAAAGTGAATATAAACCTGTGAGAAGCATGTAAAAGATATACTTATTTTCAAATATTTGAATTAGCAGAATTGGCTTTGTCCATATTCCGTTGAAGAAATTGGCTTCTATGCCAAAAATATATTGACCTAATGACATTGTTGGTAAAAAAAGGAAGAAGAACATAAAAAATTTTATAGCATTAATATCTCCTCCCATTCCTGAAAAAATCAATATCAAAAAAAATACCATTGGGAATAATAGTAATATCAACAAACGTTTTGACCTTAAAATGTATATTAATTCCATTTTCAAGAAAGAAAGCGATGTGATTTTTTTATGATAATCAAATGTTTTATTAATTAAATTTTCATTATATATTTTTTTTTGGGAAAAAATGAGATGATAAATGATCAATGAAAGTAATGCTAAAAAGGGTAGGAATAGTACAAACATTAAAGTGTTTTTTTGCTGTATCTCAGAAAAAAATAAATATTCACCCCATAATAAAAACAAATAAGATATACATATAAAAAAAGATTTAATTAATGAATTAGTAATATAGTTTTTCACCCACAGAGAAATTCCGTTATTTATTATTAATACGAACCACAGTAAAGATATTATTATTATGGCTTCATTTATTGATGCGAATTTATATAGATAGGGTAAAAAAAATACAATAAGATAAAAATTCCAAAAAGTAAAAACGTTTTCCAGAATAATATATATACTCCTTTCTATTTTGAAGATAGGGATTGTTTGAAGTTTTGCTGAGAAATATAATGAATTACTTTTAAATAAAATTTTAAATATTAAATCTGTTATTTGCAAAAAAGGCAATAACTTTAAAATAAATATAAAAATGGAAACATTGATTATATTTAACATTGAGGTTATAAAAATAAAACTTTCATCCATATACGGGTGAAAAAACACCCATAAGTATAGTATAAATAATACAAAACCAAGAATATTCCGGCGATATTCTATATTTCTAAGTTTAAGTTTAAATGATAATATTATCAAATTTTTCATCATGACTTTTAATTTTCCAATAAATCTATTATTTCATTTATCTTTGTCAAATAACTAAATTTTCGAATCAATTTGCCTTTTTTGTTATAAAGGTAAATAGACGGATTTATTGGATTCTCAAATTCATTTATAATTATATTATCTAACGCAGCATATATGTAAATATTTTCACAAATGCTGATTTTATTATTCATAATAAAATCTTTAATTGATTTTTCTGGTGCTGAAGATATCATAAAAAATCTTGTTTTTTTTAAATATTCACAATTTTCTGAAAACAACAAAATTTTATCTTTACAGAGATCACAGCCTGGGTCAAAGAAAAAAATTAAGGTTTGTTGATTGTTATTATCGTTTAAAATATGTTCATTTGCATAGAAAATATCTGTAAATACTATTTCAGGTAATTCTTTTTGCTCTTTATTTTTTCTTGTAATCATAATTATTGAGAGCGCAAAAAATATCAATATTATTATTATACCTATTTTAGCTGCTAATTTTAGAGTCATGTTTATTCAAATCGTTTAAAAAGTCAATGTTAATAAAGAAATTAAAACTAAATACAAAAACAGCCCTGTTACGTATCCCCACAACGTTGGCTTTAATAAATTCTTATATCTCAATGATGTACTTTTTACTAAAGCAATGGGAATAAATAACATATATGCTAATTCGAAAATATTTAAAGAATTTAAAGAAAACAACAACCATGAATTATCAAAATCTCCATATCCAATGTCAAAAAATGATGCTAAAGAGAAAGGCATTATATTTAATTCAAAAAGATTATCTATTCCTTTAATATAATACCAGAATAGTTTAAATAAGAAAGCAAAAGCAAATATAAATTGAGATTTAATAGCTGCCTTTGCGATAATTTTTAATTTGATTTTAGAATCAAAAAGAAAAAAGGATATATATAGACAAAACGTTGTATAAAGTATAGAAAATAAAGGAATAATGGTGTTTATTCCAATATTTATCCACTTATATTTATGTATAGTTTCATAAATTTTTCCCATTTTATTACTCGGTGCCAATCCTGTAAAAGTAGTTTCAATATTGTCTTTAGTGTAAAATAGCAAATACATTAACAAAGAAATGCTAAAATAAAAAAGTATTAGCAATAGTAATAGAGAAAAAATGCTTTTTTTTGTTTTAATCTTCTTCATAATAAATTTAAAAATGGAGGGTGAGTAATTCACCCTCCGAAATTAGCATTAAATTAACCCCAATGCTCGTCCACAGCCGTATGCAACTAAAATTATACCCCAGCCAAGTGTTATGGTGCCGATTCCGACGCCACAAACTAAGCCATCAAAAAAACTTTGAGTGCTCTCATCCAATGCACCTCCGATTTGTACTTCCATTTCTGGAAAATCTAATTTTCTCATTTTGAATTTTTGTTTAAGATTGATAATAATAATAATTTACTCTTGCTTGGTATCACCAGTAAGACAAAATAGGGCGAATGCAACCGCACCTGCAATCCACCAAGGGGTAAAACATAAGCCAACAGCGATACCACATGCTGCAGCTTGTTGATCGACACCTCCTTGAATCATTTCAAGTTCGTTTTCATTTAACGTTTTCATTTTTTAATAAATTTAAATTGTTAATACTCTCGTTAGGGATTGAACCCCGTTTTTATATAGTTACTTTTGCAAAAGTCAATATAGTCTTTATGTATTATTCTTTATTTTACTCAAACTGTCAATGCCACTTATAATCTCAGTGTATATCCCATCAGAGATTCCTGTTTCAATAAAACGTTTTTCAAATACACCTTTGTTATTCTCTACTTCAACAAACACAGAGTCATAATTAAATTGAAAATATTTTTCGTTCAATGCTAACACATGTTCTTTATGCTCTAAAACAATTTCTCCATTGGCAGATCCTCCGGCTCTTACGTATGAATTATATTCTTCCGGAACATAAATGCTTGCTGCTATTTCAAATCTTGGCATTCCGTCTTTTGCAACAGCAAGAGCTTTAGGATTGATCAAATATAGCACGCCATCAAAAGTTATATCTCGCTTTGTCGCCACAGAGAAACTTATTTTCATACCTGTGCGTAATTTCAAAATATCGGATTCTAAAATATTGCCTTTGAATATCAATGATTTCAAATCTGCTATTCTTGCTATAGCAGATCCTTCATTCCAAGTTCCCCGTGCCATCACAGAGCCTCCTTCTTTTATCGGAAGCTCCAGCACGACCCCATTGCCCGTAGCCGTTATAATATTGGAAACTTCCTCTTTTTGATAATTGCCTTTCACCATGTCTAATTTTGTATTAACCGATTTATATTCAGATTCTACCATAGTAAAATTTGTTTGCTCTTTTTCAAATTCTTCTCTTGAGATTACACCTTTATTGAAAAGAATTTCAGTCCTGATAAATTCATTCTTTGCATTTTCAAATTGAGCTTTAGCTACATCAAACTCTTTTTTCAATTGCTCATATTCCATTGGGTCAAGCACAAATTGAACTTTAGCAATGGCTTGTCCAATCGCAACTTCATCGCCAATTTGAACGAACAAGGTGTCTAATACTCCTGATATTGTTGATTTTACCTCTATTTCTTTTAAAGGCTCAACAGTTCCGGAAACTATTAATTTTTCTTCAATATCCCGATACTCAGCATTAATTGTAGATATATCTACATGCTGATTTTCTGTAGCTTTGTAAATAATAAATACTAAAAACCCCATAATGAATAGCAATATAATTACTTGGACACTTTTCATTTATTTAGCTTTTTTGTTTCTAATTATCTTCCCGTAACGCATCTATTGGCTGTAACTCTGAAGCATAAATAGCCGGAATCAAGCCTGCTAATGTTCCAGAAATGATTAAAATTAACAGCGCAACTATGACTGTAATGATATCTATACTTGGCTTTCCCATTATGAGAGAATCTTCATCAATAAATAGTCCTATAATTTCGAGAATGCTCCAGCCCAATATCAAGCCTAAAGAACCTGCAACGGATGTCAATGCAATTGCTTCTCCCATTATCATGCCTCTTATTTCCGATGGTTTTGCACCTATTGCTTTTCTAATTCCTATTTCCATTGTTCGTTCTTTGGTCGTAGCATACATAATATTTCCAATCCCAATTATACCTCCAATTAAAGTACTTATCCCCATAAACCATAGAAATTTTTTTAATGTGGAAAACAATTCGGAAAAAGCCTTAACTTGATCTTCTATGCTATTGAAATAAAAGACATTATCGTCATCTGGGGAAAATTGATATTTTCTTGCCATTCGACTTCGAATATTTAATTGTATTTTCTTTGAATTCATTGTTTCTTCCTGATTATATACTACAGTTGAAAAATTCTGTGCATCATACAATATTGATAAATAAGTAGAAAATGGAATATATATTGCTCTCTCTTCCGATGAATTCAAAATTGTATTTTTTATAGTCCCAACAACTTGAAAAATTTCACGATCAATTTGTATCATTTCTCCAATTGGATTTTGATCCTTGAAAAGCACTTCCACTACATTTTCCCCAATCAATGCCGTTTTTCTGTTTTTTTGCATATCCAATGGATTCAAGATTCTGCCTACCTCTGTTTCTATCAATTTGATGCTAAAATACGCCGGATATACCCCCTTAATTTCAAATAAACCTGTTTTATTCTTATGTAAAACTAATTTTCTTTGACTTACTTCAGGGGAAATATGTATTATTTCCGGAACTGTTTTTTTTAATATATCTAAATCCATTTCATTTAAAAAAATTTTCTTATTAATGGCTGTTCCCTTATATTCTACCGATGTTTCCGAAGCAAAAATATAGGTCGAATTTACTGCAAACCCACTAAATACTTTGAATACTCCCCTTTCAAAACCGTTTCCCACACCAATTAATAGAGTAAGAATGAATATTCCCCACACAATTCCGATTGACGAAACTATTACTTTCTGTGGCTTACGCTTGATGTATTCATATATTTCGCCCCAAAAATCAAAAAACACAAATAATTTTTTTTGCTTGCAAAGTTATATTCTTTCCGTCCATAAAAATCGGACTAAAGGAATTATTCTTAAAAAATCATCAGAAAATTTTTCTTTCTTCCGTTCCGTTAAATATACGAATATCTATTATTATGTCATAGAATTCTGTATAATAGTATGTTTCATGGATTCTGCTATACCTTATTGGGGCACCATAATCTTTTAGTTCTTCTAAAAAAACGAAAATCTGGCTCCTCTTCAAATGAAGCCGTTGGGCAAATTCGTTTGGCGTACCGGTAGATTCCAGTTTAATTAATTGATTAGCATAATGTATGCGCTCGACTGTTTTATAAAATTGCATAATAATTAAGTATTCGCCCTCCCGTTCCCTCAAAAGACAGTGAATGATTTAAAAGAAGAAAGCGCGGGAACTGTTTTAATGTTTTTTCTGTCTAAGAGGTATAGCCAAAAACCTATGGAACAAATAAACAACAGTCCCGCGCCTTAGCTATATATAACAAATAATATACAAAAAAAGACGCGAGTGTTCTGTTGTATCACCTTGCTCCATTTTGAAAATTGGCTTTTTCTTAGACAAAGTAATATCTTAAAAACGCTTTCGTTAATCTAACCAAGTCCTTCCGATAACCAACACTTTGACCTTTCGGAATTGCTGCAAAGTTAGCAAAGGTTTTTTTATAAACAAATAATTTAATGTGGGAATCGCAATATAAAATAAAATTTCTACCTTTGCGCTTCAAATTCGATCCTTTATTGTTTTATTTAAATTAAGTATATATGAAACGAAGTTTATTTTTATTGTTAGTGGCAGTTTGTTTGTTTACCGGCTCTAAAAATGTGGTTATGGCGCAACTGATTGAAACACCTGCGCCGCCGCGTCTTGCCGGACAGACCGATGTATTGGGATTAACTTGTAAGCCGATACCTACAGTTCGGGTAGCGTTTATCGGTTTGGGTATGCGAGGCCCGGGTGCAGTGGACAGAATGACGCATATTGAGGGTGTTGAAATTGTAGCGCTCTGCGATATGTTGAAAGAAAACGTAGAAAAAGTGAACCGCAAGTTAGTCGGAAAGGGTTTACCCAAAGCGCTTGAGTTCTATGGAGATGAAGAAGTTTGGCGGAAAGTGACGGCTTTGCCCGATGTCGATTTGGTTTATATTGCCACCGATTGGAAAAATCATGCCAAGATGGGCGTACAAGCGATGAAAGACGGCAAACACGTTGCTATTGAAGTGCCTGCAGCCATGTCTATGGATGAAATCTGGGATTTGATAAATACTTCCGAACAGACCCGTAAACATTGCATGCAATTGGAAAACTGCGTGTACGACTTTTTCGAGTTGACTACCTTAAATATGGTGCAACAAGGTTTATTGGGTGAAGTCATTCACGGTGAAGGCGCTTATATCCATGGTTTGCAACCTTATTGGGACGAATATTGGAACAATTGGCGTATGGATTTCAACGAAACCCACCGTGGCGATGTTTATCCCACGCACGGTTTAGGTCCTGTCTGTCAGGCAATGAATATCCATCGGGGCGATAAGTTGAATTACTTGGTTTCCATGGATACGAAACCGATAGGTAATCCCGCTTATATCAAGGAAAAAACAGGACGAGACGCTACCGGTTTCAGGAACGGCGACCATACCTGCACCCTTATTTATACCGAGAAAGGAAAATCAATTCTGATAGAACACAATGTTACCTCTCCCCGGCCGTATAACCGGATGTATCAATTGACCGGTACGAAAGGCTTTGCCAACAAATATCCGGTGTCGGGATACGCTTTGGACAAGGGAGATATTGACCCTGCTATTGCCGCCAATCATGAAAATCTGTCGGCTCACGCTTTCGTTCCGGACGATGTTAAAAAAGCGTTGATGGAGAAATACCGTCATCCGATTGTTGTCGATATTGAGGAAAAAGCCAAAACTGTGGGCGGACACGGAGGCATGGATTTCGTGATGGATTATCGTTTGATTCACTGTCTGCAAAACGGTTTACCTTTGGACATGGACGTTTACGACCTGGCCGAATGGTGTTGTCTGATTCCGCTGACGGAAATTTCACTGGACCATTATTCAGCGCCGGTTCAAATTCCCGATTTTACCCGTGGTGCGTGGAACCGTTCGGATAAACTGACTTTTGCTAAATAATATATATAACTGTAATGGAAAAATTACTGACTATTCTCGACCAATTTCAATTGGACGAAAAAGTAGTGACTGTCGAGCCTTTCGGCAACGGCCATATCAACGATACTTTGAAAACCATTGGCGTACACGGCGAGACGAAGTATATACTACAGCGCATCAATCACCATATTTTTACGGATGTAGCGCTTCTCCAGCAAAATATTGATATCGTCACTTCCCATATCCGTAAGAAACTGATAGCTGCGGGAGAAACGGATATTGACCGTAAAGTGTTGAAATTTCTTCCGGCAAAAGACGGAAAACTGTTTTATTTCGATGGAGAAAGTTACTGGCGGGTATGTCTTTTCATCCCGGACAGCAAGACTTACGAAGAGGTTAATCCGGCTTTTTCTTACGAAGCAGGTAAGGCTTTCGGCCGTTTCCAGTCGATGCTGGCTGATATTCCCGATGGCGTTTTGGGTGAAATTATTCCGAATTTTCACAATATGGAATTCCGGCTTCAGCAGTTCAGGGAGGCGCTGGCGGCCAATGCTGCCGGGCGTTTAGCCGAGGTACAGGACTTGGTCGATGCCATTAACGCACGCGCCGAGGCTATGTGTATTCAGGAAGAACTGTTCCGCGAAGGAAAGTTGAAGAAACGCATCAATCACTGCGATACCAAGGTAAATAACATTCTTTTCGATGAAGACGGTAAAGTGCTTTGTGTTATTGATTTGGATACGGTAATGCCGGGTTTTGTGCTTTCCGATATAGGCGATTTCATTCGCACAGGCTGTAACACAGGTGCGGAAGATGATGCAAATTTAGCAAATATCAAAGTCAATATCGAAATTTTCGAGGCTTATACCCGTGGGTATATGGAAACAGCTAAAGACTTCCTTACGCCTTCTGAAATCAAGTTACTGCCTTATGGAGGCCGTCTGTTGACTTATATGCAAACGGTGCGTTTCCTGACCGATTATCTCAACGGCGATACCTATTACAAGATTCATTCGCCGCAGCATAACCTGCAACGTACACGTGCGCAGTTCAAATTTTTACAGGAATTAGAGGCAAAAGCACCCGAAATGGATGCTTTTATGGCGCAATTTTAACAAAATAAAAAGACGCATCAACAACCCTTGTCGGGACGGATTCAATCTGTCCCGACAGTTGTTTTTAGCCTTATCATTTAAGCGATTATTTGTCGATAGCAAGCAAGAGCAGCTTCATAATCAGGCTCTTGAGTGATTTCACTCACCAATTCGGTGTAGGCAACTTTGCCGTTTGCATCTATAATCACTACGGATCTGGCCAATAAACCTTTGAGCGGACCGTCGGTCATCAATACGCCGTAGTTTTCCGCAAATTCCGGGTTACGGAAAACCGAGCCGGTATAAACTTTGTTGATACCTTCAATCGTGCAAAAACGGCCTGCGGCAAAAGGCAGGTCAGCCGATACGGCTAAAATCTGAACACCGGACAAGGCTGCCGCCTCTTTGTTGAAACGGCGCACCGACGTGGCGCAAACGCCTGTATCCAAACTGGGAAAGATATTCAAGATAATAATCTTTCCGGCAAAGTCTTTGAGGGACACTTCCGATAAGTCGTTTTTTACGAAGGTAAAAGCCGGAGCAATGCTACCAACGGCCGGTAACTGACCGGAAACGGTCACTTTTAATTCGCCTTTAAATGTTACTGTTGACATAATTATAATAATTTATTTTTTTTCCAATTCACATGCAATGAAACTCAATCCTGCGATTAAAAAAAAGATACTGTTTTTCATAAGCAATTGAATTATTAATTTGCTAAAATATTCGATTAAGATAAAGAGACGACTTTTTACTTTTTCTGTTTTGATTTTTTCAAAGAGAAGAAGCCTGTTAGACTCTCTACAAAATCACTTCAAAGGTATACAATTTTATCAACATACGCAACTTTACACAAATTAAATTAAACCATAATAGCTACAAATTTGTTTATCCTATAAATGGCAGCATTTATTGGCGTGCTTAAACAGTCTTTCCTTTTAGGATAGAAACGACTTCATCAGGCGTTAATTGCGTGATGGCGGCAGTTTCAAGCCTTCCAGGACAACAAAATTCGACTTCTGCCGCAACAGCCGTTTGGCAGCCCAATCGAAACGAACCAGATTACTTTTTCCCATGATGGTAAACTATTGGTAAATGATACTGTACAAAGATAGGTATTAATTATGGATTATGTTTGCTTATTTCTCATTTTTATTTTTACTATTCTAACAACAAATTCCCATTGTGATGCGTTTCAATAGTCGAACCATCGGTCATCTGAAGCCTGCTGTCCCGTATTCGGAAATTATCGGTATAGCAAACGATACCGGCTTTTTCTGCATGTATGGCTAAGTTTTTCATTTCAACATCTTGAATGATTGACTTTTCTGTCCCTACACAATTGACAAAAACGCCGGTGTTTTTTGCCTCTATATCGGAGAGGTAAATATTTCGGAAATGCGGTAAACCTTGTTCCGGGCTAACTTCCTGTAGCATCACTTTCCAATGAGCGGGTATGTTTTTCCCTTCATATTCCGTCGGTAATGTGGAATAGCTGTATGAAGGATTCCAGTTCATATCACAATTGAGGATATATTTCACACTGTCCGCTTGCACTTTGCTCATATAAATATGCTCTACAGTCCCGCCTCGTGTCATTGCCGATTTGATTCTCAGGGCGGCGCTTGTACCTAAGGCGCGGCTTTCGGTACAACAAATGTACCGGATATCACCGGAGGTTTCGCTACCGCAGGTCATTAATCCCGCTCCTTTGCGAGCGATGCAGTTACGGATAAAAACGTATTCGGTCGGCCGGTTGACCCGAAGTCCGTCCGCATCCCGTCCCGCTTTCAGGCAAATATTGTCATCGTTGCAGTCGATGTCGCAAGCATCAATCAGGATATGATGAGAAGAATCTACATCTATTCCGTCTGTACTGGGTCCGTGTCCATCCGTGTTGTTCCGGATATTTACGCCGCTAACGGTACAATAAGAAGAGTAGAGCAGTTGAATCGTCCAAAATCCCGACCGCAAAAAAGTCAATCCGCTGATATTCACATTTTTTGATTCGGAGACCAAGAGTGAACGCACGCGCTTGCAATCATAATCGACAATCCAGCGCAGTCCTTTTTTATCGTAGTCCTTACGCATCTGCCAGTATGTATCCCAAAGGTATTTCCCGTCTCCATCTACCTCACCTTCACCTGTAACCGCTACGTTTTCCTGATTGATTACATTGATTATGGCAGAAGGCCAAGACATTTCAATACCGGCGACACGGGTAAACCTATCCGGAAAATCTTCCACCCGGTCGATCGCTTTCAGGCAGACGCCTTTGGCAATATAAAGTTCAACATTGCTTTTGAGATAAATAGCTCCGGTCAGATAAGTACCCGGTTCAAATTCCACCTTTCCACCTCCTTTTCCGGCGCAGTCGTCAATAGCAGCCTGAATTTGCCGGGTATTAATGCTTTTACCATCTCCGGAAGCGCCAAAAGCATTCACTTTGACACGATTTTTGCTTGCGGGAAAACTTTGAGACCCTACCGTTTTGACCCAATCGGGCAAACTGTTTCCGGCTTGTTCATGGTAGGACTGATTCCTAAATTCCACCATTTTTACGCCATCAGGCAAAGGAATTTCCGTATCCTTGATGCTTATATTTTGGGTATCATCCAATACGAAAGCCGGGCGGAAATCTTCTTTGGCGAAAGTGGTATAGATATGATGAAAATGAATGTTATTTGCATGACGTACAAAGAAAACAGCGGCGGGTATCGTTCCGAACATCCAGGGTTCGGGATATACTTTCTCGTTCTCCGGAGGGATAATTGTCGCATATTCCCGTCCGTATCCGCCCTTGTACAGGATGCGGATATTGCTGAGTGTCACATCTTCAACCGGATGGCCGGGTATTCCGCTGATAATGGATGCATAACGGGAATCGGCATTGAATACGTTGATGTTGTCAATCAATATCCTGCGCATTTTTCCAACCGGCGTACTTTCAGGACTGCGCATACGGGCGCCCAGACGGAGAAATAGCGGTGCATTGACAATGTCACGCATCGTAATATTGCTTATTGTGATATCTTCCAAACTACCGCCGTCAACGGTTTCAAGCGCTAATCCGCGGCAATGCTCAAAGACGCAATTCGTGATGGCAATATTTTTGAAACCGCCGCTTGATTCGGTGCCGAATTTAATTCGCCCGCAATTAAAACCATGGTCGGGCGCTTGCGGTTCGTCCGTTTGGTAAGCGTCGGCAAACACACTTCCATAGTCATAACCGCTCACAAAACAATTGGTAATCGTGACATTTTCCGTATCTTTAAAATACCCCAAACCATAACTGGCTTTTAATACAATGGCATCATCCCATGGCGAATTGACCGTACAATTGGAGATGCGTACGTTACGGCAACAATCAATATCCAATCCGTCGCGATTGGTATCAATCAGCAGGTTATCAATACTCAAATTATCCACACCGGTTGCCAGCAAAGCGAAATGACCGCAATGTAACATCCGGATATCTTTCAGTATAACGTTTTTACATTCTTTCAAACTGATGGCTTTATTCGCTACACCTTTCAATCGGCTTTCTTCCCGGCTCAGACCGGTTCCGATAATCGTACCCGTTCCGCAAATTGTAATATCTTCCGCTCCGATTGCCCAAAGCAAACTGTTTTTCCAATGACTGTGCCCGAAATCTTGAAACCGGTTGTGTTCGTTTGGTTCAGCTTCGTCATAGCCTTCCGTAACAGCGGGAAATGCTGCGGTGATGACAGCGCCGGCGTCTAAAAACAGGCGGATATGACTTTTCAGACGGATGGAATAGGAGAAGTAGTTGCCGGCAGGGAAATAGAGCGTACCTCCTCCGGAAGACGCCAAGGCTTCAATCGCCCGGTTGACGGCATACGAATCAATGGTTTTTCCATCACCTTTGGCGCCGAAATCTTTCACATTGACTGTTCCCTCATGTTTTTTTTGTGAAACTGCCGCTTGCACAGGTTTGCCGGAAGCGCTTTTTTTCTTCTCCAAAAAAGAGAAAGGGTCAAAATGTTTCCCTTGTGCTGTATTTTTAAAGAGTTCTTCAAGCATGAAATAATTGTAATCCGCTTGCGCGTTCTGTTCATACAGGCAAAAATAATATTTCGTTCCCGCTTGAATGGGTAGTTTGGCAGCCAAAGCCGGCGTATCGGTTTTCTTCCCCGAATGATAAAAAGCGAGAGGAGAAGATTGTTGACGGGCATCCGATAAGCGAATGTCGGAGGTCGGCGGAATACAGGCCTGAAGTGTGCGTAGCGCCATACTTTCGCCATAATACACGGTGAAAGCGCTCCCTTCCACACTGAAAACATTGTCTTTTTCTCCGCCTGCCCCTCCATACGACCAGAAAAGCGCCGTGTTTTCCGGAATATTTTCCGGAAAAACTTCCATAATAAAACCTTTTGTCTCGGTTAATTTATATACTGAAATCCGGATACTTCCTTTGCCCAACCAGGGGTGTTTTACCGAATAGCTGTTTTTTCCCTCGGATTGTGCAATGCTTGTAACGGAAGTTTCGTTCATCCAGCAGCTTTTTTCTCCCGATGATACACCCAATTTAAAATTGCCCAGGTCCGCAGGAAGAAAAAAATCCATTTTCGAACCGGATTCTTCTGTCTGTTTCAATTCGTCCGGGGTATCTATGGTATAGGTATTTATCCGTTCGTTTTCCTTTCTGCAAATATCTCGGATACATTCCGTATCCACCGTATATTGCGGAAAGAACGCATCCGATTGCATATAATGTAAGATGGAAGTATACAGTTGTTGCGCAACCGGGCGATTTTCCCAATCGCTTTTCAAATCGGCGCTGCATACCATTATTTTGCCGTTCAATACCTTGGTTTCGAACAACATTCCGATTTTCCGGTTGTGAAACCAAGTGTCGATGCTCTGTATCAAGGCTTGAAAACCTTTCGGAAAAGCTGATAATTGCATTACCTGTGCATTTTGCACCAATTCCCACCATTGCAGGTTGCTGTGATAGTCGGTAGGAAAATCGCTGAAGACAGGATGTTGCGAGTCAACTAAAATCCCGGTGGTATGCGGAGGCCGCATTTTGAACCATGAAGTATTCCAAAAAACAGGTAAAAAGTGTTGTACGATGTCCTTTCCGTATTCTACTTTTCCTGCCGTAAGCAGTAGCACATTTCCGCCGTTTTTCAACTGCTCCAGAGCGGTATTGTCCAAAGTATCCGTTTCATAAATGCCATTTAGTTCCGGTTTTTCACGTACCGGATAAACAAAGAAATCCCAATCGTTTACATAAGCAGTGTTTTCAATGGCAACTGTTAAATTCAGTTGAGTCGCCCGGTCGATTCCGGAAAGCGGAATTGCTATTTGTCCGGCTTTGCAAGCATGTCCCAAAGGAATATCAATCGGTTTCATTTTATCCGAAGTAAGGACTTTTCCCGTATTATCTTTGAGTGTCCATTTTATGACAGCCGAATGAAGCGGAACTTGTCCGAAATGGCTGATTTCCACATCTGCAATCAGGGATTCATTGTTACGGTAAACAAATTTGTCTGTGCGGATAAGCGGAACGGTTTCGGCACAAAAACGGCGGAATTGTTCGGCATTGGCATAGCCTTTTTCATCCCAAAAAACATCTAATATGCCGACTAAAGCTGTTCCCTGACCGGAGTAATCGTTGAGCGAGAGCGCCTGAAAACCTGCATATCCGGGTGTGCGTAAAGTCTTTTCTATTTCATGTTTGTAGCATAAGGCCTGCAATTTTCCGGAAGCCATCATAAACTTTTGTCCGAGTTCGGCCATATCGTGGTCGGCCAAATCTTCCTGAAACAGTTCAAAATTACGCGCTTTATTAATGCCGGTATATTTCACTATTTCTTTAAAATTAGGGAAAGCGCACCATTGACCGGTTTCATGCGATACATAAGCTTGCCGGATGGTATCAATACGGGGACTGTAATCCGAGCGGCTTTCCGGACGATTATTCCAGGCAAGCCCCCTTGCACCGGCCTTTACGTGGTATTGGTTACGTGGTTGCCAGGCCCAACTTTGACCTACCGAGGCGCCGGTATATACCCGGCGGGAATCCGTTTTCTCCCAATAATCAACAAAATGGCTCACCCATGGCACCCAGTTTCCTGCAGGTTCGTTGCCGCAGGCCAACATACAGAAAGAAGCATAATTGCCGTAGTATTCGACCATTTTTTGCGTTTCTAACAGCAGGTAGTCGTCTATCGGACGTCCCAAACCCAATCCTGAACCATGATTCGGCCAACTCGGACCTTCCGGTTGCAAGTAAATACCCACTAAATCAGCGGCAATAAAAGCCGCTTCCGGCGGACAATAAGAATGGAAACGGACATGGTTCAATCCGTAATTTTTGCATATCCTGAAAATCCGCTCCCAGGCGGCAGTATCCATCGGCGCATAACCGGTGAGCGGGAAACAACAATTTTCTACCGTTCCCCGGAGGACAATGGGACGTCCGTTTATATGAAAATATTTTTCCCGGATGGTAAATTCCCGCATACCGAATTGTATTTCCTTCTCACAATTTTCCTTGTCTACAGAAAGTGCAAGCCGTAGATGATATAAGGCAGGATTAAATTCATCCCACAGTTGAACATCCGCTCCCATGTTCAAACTTGCTTCTATGGTATTCATCCCTTCTTCCAGTGTAACCGGCAGGTTGATACCGGAGACATTGTGCGTTTTGCCGGTATTAAAACTTTTTGCGGACAGGTAAATATTCCCTTTCCGTTTCCCTTTCAGTAAGTTATTAATCTTTATTTTCACAAGGGCTTTTTTAGCCTGAATATCCGGAAACGCTTGTACTTCACCAATGTATACTTTTGGGCAGGCTTCCAAGTAGATTTTCCCGACAATGCCGTTCCAGTTACCCTGTGTTTGGTCGGTAATACTGTGCGAATCTTTTCCGACATTGATTTCCTTGGTTGTGTTGTCGATGGCTATTACAATGCGATTATCGCCGGATTGCAACCAATCGGTCAGGTCGTATTCGTGCGGGACGCAATGGCTCATGAAATTACCGGCTCTTTGTCCGTTCACCCAAATAACGGTTTCAACATGCGGGCGTTCCAAGTACAATACAATTCGTTTGTCTTTCCATGAAACAGGAATCTGTACGTTTTTCCCATACCATGCCCAGCCAATATAATGTTTGTCGGGCGTCAGGAAAAACGGAATTTTCAGTTTTCCGGGTAAACGGTATTTCTCCAAACGCGGATTGTAGAAAAATGAACTGTCGTAAAGGCTTCCTTCCCATTGGGTTTCCAGGGTAATATCGTCACCTTTGCGATTTTCGGTCATGGAGCCGGGTAGTTGAATGTTGTCATCAAATCTTTTCGTAAACCAGGATTGTGTTTGCCCGATTCCTTCCCGGTCGATGGCAAATTCCCATTTTCCACCCAAGTCAATCCTGTCTTGGGCAAAAGAAGGGACGAGCGTATATAAAACGGCAGAAAAAAGTATGCTGAGTTTTAAATGAAAGTTTTTCATGTGCGTGTTCATTTATGCCAAGTAAAAAACCTCTTCCAAAGGAATGGATACAGGTGAATTATCGGGATTTACCTCCATAATATCGCGCATGTAGTCCCACCATTTTTGTTGAATTTCCTCATTTCCGAGTTCTTGAGACGAAACATCTCCGCTTATTTTTTGCACGCCGAACAGGGTATTGGTTTCTTCGTCCAGAAAGATGGAATAGTCGTAGATGCCCGAATTTTTAATTAATGCGGCAATTTCCGGCCATATTTCATTGTGCCGCTTGATATACGTTTGTTTGAAACCTTGTTTCAATTTCATTTTGAATGCTAATCTTTGCATAATCAATATTTTTTAATAATTAATAGATTCAATGTTTATTGTCATTAAGTTCAACGCTTTTCCATCGCTCAGCAGTCCCGATTGAATGAGTACACGTTTACTGTCGGGACTGAATATGGGATGTGTATGGTCGGGGCGCATCCGATGGTCTGTGCTCAACAGGATTTGTTCTCCCGTTTGCCGGTTGATGAGGTATATGCTACCCTTAAAAGTATCTCCTGTAGCCCAGCGTCCATCGGGCGAGCCATTGCAATGCCAGAAGCCTCCTTGTTGATTTTCGCTGATATGTTCATCTACTTGTCCAAGCAATTTCATTTGGCCGGTTCGCAGGTTTACGACTGCGATACCGCTTGGTTTTTCACGGAGATAAGGCAAGTGCCCCATGATATTGAACATCAATTCATCGGCTCCGGCCACGGTTTCGTGTGTAACCCATTCGTCCGGCGTTTCCCGGTAAACAGGCCGGTGATTGCTTCCGTCGGCATTAACCGCCCAAATGCGTTGTGGGGCATCTCCGGTTGTTTCATGGCAATATATGATTTCTCCCGGCGTCCACGGATTGGCTTGCAGATGTCCCATGCGTAAATCCACATCTATTACCTTGGCTATTTTTCCGGTACGAATGTCAATGGTGCGGATACCGCTTTTTCCTTTTCCTGCCGTTTCGAAACGAAGTCGCGCCGCTTCCCGGGCTTCCGTCGGGTCGGTATTGCGACTATCCACAGAAGAACGATCGTTTGTCGCAGGTTGTTGAGGGGCTTGTCGTTTATCCGTTTCCGGAGGTGTAAGAGAAATACTCAGATAGAGTTGTGTTTCATCGGCATCCAAAGCCAAATTATTTCCTCGCATATCCTCCGGCAAGGTACAAACGACTCTTTCATAATCCGCTGCTTGTCCGACGCTATCCGAAAGAGCATCCTGAAGCAATTGCCCGATATGGAGTTCCACGATTTGTCGCGGAACAGGTTTGTTTTTATCTGTATCGGAAGAAGGGCTGTTCCGGATAAAAAAGAGTTTCATTTCCTTTCTGGACAGATTCAAACTTCCGGCATTGACAGTCTCATCATCGGTAAGTTGGACGATAACGCCGGTGAGTTCGTTTACCACAAATAATTGAGACCCGTTTCCGCCTCTTTGCGAATGAAAAATAATCCATTTACCGTCGGAAGTCCATGTGTCGTGTGTCTGATAGGGTTTTGCATCGCTGAATGAGGATGCAGTGAGTACGGTGAGCAATCGTCCCGTTATCCGGTCGATGATGGTGTGTTTTTCAGATGGATACACCTTACCCACATTCGAAGCGAGGCCTGAAAGTGAAGTCAGGCCGAACAGCAATAGTACAATTAAATTTCTCATATCATTTTTTATGGTTCGTCAAAAATAGACGCTTATTGCCCTGGCTATGGCGTATGTATTATTTAGCATCCAACCAAACCGAAACACCTGCCGTAGGAATCTCTTTTCCACCTATCAGATATTCCGTATTTTCGGGTAAAGGCAGGGTATAAGTCTTATCGGCATAGTTTACGGCTATCCCGAATCCGTTGCGGTATTCGATATGCAATCCGGGAGATAAGTTTAACAGCGGGATTTGCAATTGCGAATAGATTTTTTTCAAGATGTCTTTCTCCAAGTCTCCGTTTCGGGAATCAACGCCGACATAACCGACAGTTCCTTTTCCGAGTTTATGAAATGTGACGGCAGGTCGTCCTTCGTAGAAATCGCCCGTGTAAGTTGCGCCTGTTTCCGTAGCTGCTTCGGGAATCAGTATTTCTCCCCAACTTGTCCAAGGGTACTTTCGGCCTTCAAACAAGACGGAATCCGGCGTTTCCGGCAACAGCAAATCATAAAAATCTATTTTCGCCCCGATTAAAGCCTGAATCGGTTCAGCAAAAGCGGCTTCAAAAAGTTGTCCGTTCCGATTTTTATGTCCCGTGCGGCAGGTCAGTATCAGATTTCCGCCATTTTCTGCATATTCTTTCCACCGTTGCACCAAGGATTTATCAATCAATTCGTAAGCCGGTGCAATGATTATCGGGTATTTCGAAAAATCCGCTCTTTCATCAATAAAATCAACAGGCACGCCAAAACTTTTCAAAGCATTGTAATACTTATCAATATGGTTTTCCGTATTCCATTCGGTTGTTTGTTTGTTCCTTTCTGTTTCCCATGTATTTTCATGATTGTAGAGGATAGCGGTACGGCGTTTTTCGTAAGCATCGGGATTTTTGGCATTTTTCCGGTAGTGTTTCCGGAGGGTATTTATTTCCTGCATGAAGTGGGCGTATTCCAATCCACCGGGAGTAGGCGTAATGCCATCCGAACCGACAATGCCGTAGTGATACAGTTCCGTACCGAAAATCGGCTGGCGGTAGCGGTAAGTACAAACAAAGCGGCTCTCACCGGCAAAAACATGCCATAGCCACAAGCGTACTGCGCCAGGTAGCGGTTGCGGGTTGATTTGACCCCAATTGACCTGTCCGGGTTGCAATTCCATTACACCATAAATACCGTCGATTGTCCGGAAAAAATCGTTTGCTTTGGCAATCCGTTCCACCGGTCCTAAACGATAGCCTTTCCGTCCGATACCGTAATTTGCACCGAAGACCATGTAGCGGGTATAGGAATGAATGTCCAATTCACTGCTTTTCCGCAAATGCCCGTCGTTGTATTCAGGGATGTAATTGGTCGTTATCCATTGTTTTCCGTCTGTATTCCGACGAATGGTTTTTGCCTGTTCGTCTAAGAAAAAGGATATTTCTTCGGTTGTAAAACGATTGTAATCAAGTATCTGATGCGAATTCATAAACATTTGGGAGGTACGCGGAATATTGATTTGTTCGAAATCGCTGTATGTTTGGCTCCAAAAGGCGGTTCCCCATGCTTTATTTAGGGAGTCGATGGTTTGATACTTTGTTTTCAACCAGTTACGGAAGCGTTGTTGCGCATCTTTTCCATAATCGAGGTTGGGACGCGGTTCGTTATCCAACTGCCAGGCGATGATTCGTTTGTCTTTTCCATATTGTTGCGCTAATTTTTCAATCATTTTCAGCGCATATTGCCTGTAAAAATTATTGGATGCCGAAGGATGTTGACGGGCGCCATGGTCTGTTTTTGTACCGTTTTCATGTTCGATTAAAACTTCCGGGTATTGTCGGACGAGCCATACAGGCGGCGTAGCGGTTGAGGTACACAGAATCACTTTCAAACCGTTTCGAGAGGCGATATCAACGGCACGGTCGAGCCACGCAAAATCGTAGACCCCTTCGGAAGGTTCGAGTTGCGCCCATGCAAATTCTGCAAAATGAACAAATTCAAATCCTAAACGTTTCATTTGTTGCATATCTCTTTCCCATTGCGATTCCTCCCAATGTTCGGGATAATAGTAGACGCCCATGGTAACCAAATCCGCTTCATTGAAAAAGCGAGCGGCAGGTTGGGAACAAAGATTAATTATACCGGATAATACGAATGTTATTACACAAATTGTTCTCATATTGCTGTTTTTTTAAGTTCCTGAATGACAACGGGGCCTAACAATCCGGAAGGAAGCGGCTCCCAGGTATCGAAATGTGTATCTTTATATGTAATGCTTACAAAGTTGATTTCATGGAAAATACGCCATTCTATGCCTTGCCGGTCATAATCGGCGATGCGGTTGGCCGGAAGATTTGTCACCGCTATCTCTATTGTATTTTCACCCTTGTGCAGCCATTGACCGATATTGATTTCAAATGGGACGGCATACACCGTTCCTGCTTTTTTACCGTTCACTTTTACAGAAGCGCTTTCCCTTATATCTCCCAGACAGAGGCGATATTCACAGTTTTCTTCTTTGTCTAAATTCAGTTTTATTGTATACAAAGCAGTCCCCCTATTTTTTCTCAAGGTATCGTTTCCTAATTCCGTCCATGAAACCGGCGCCGACAGTCGGAAACTTGTTTTTACTTGTGGTTCGCTTGCTAAGAAAGCCATTTCCCAGCCCGTTTCCAGTTCCCATTTGTTGCCGCTTGGCTGGTAATACGTCCAGGAATCTGTTTGAATAGCTTTACTTGTAAATGTTTTCAGGATAATGGATTCTCCCGGTTGAAGCTGCATAAAGACTTCTGTTAAACCATTTTTATTTCGCAAAGCAGCCTTTCCTTTCTTTCCTGTCATCGGGTCGAAAAACAGGACGCAATTCGCTTGCGTGCCTAAAGCGACCCAATCGTTTACCGGATTGTTTTTCAGCATGGAGCAGAAATAAATATAGCCGTCGTCGTGGCTGCGACGAATCAGTTTTCCGCCCCAATCCGATACGAATGATTCTTTATTCTTCGTATATTTAGAAAGTGTTTCCGCATAATTGCTACTTCCGGCAATCACGCTTCCTTTGCCTGTGGGTGTTTCCGAAACGTTCTCGAAAGCGGTTATTTCCGGGAATTGCTTCATCAATTCTGCAAAAGTTTTTCTTTTGGTTGCCAAATCAGCCGCTCCCGGTACATCTAAGGGATATTGTCCGGCAAAAATAATAGTTGCTCCCTGCTTTGTCAATTCGAGGATATGGGTAAGCGTTTCAATAGGAATCACCTTGACGGAAGGGAGTATCAGCGCTTTATAGCGGCTTCCGCTTGCTGTTGTCAGGTATCCGTTCTTAACGGTTGTGGTTTGCAGGAAAAGGTCGGATATATAATCCAGGTCGAATCCGGCTGCCATGATTTTTTCGACAGCTCCGCAAAATTCGGGTAAACGCTCACGCATACCGTGTATGGAGAAAGTTGTAAAATAATTGCCGCGCTGTTCTTGCCAAATATCGTAAACAGGCAGGTAAAGCAGAAAATCGTTGTCCGGTTTTCCGGTTTGTAAAAACGATTGGGTGCGGGTTATGTATTCGAAAAAGGCGGGCGCATCTCGCCAGATAGTGTTGGTCGGCGATAGATCTACCGCTGCATAAAATTTCCAGCCAGGCCAGGCAGCCTCTTTGGGAGAATACGCCGCGCCGTGGAAAAAGACGTGGTTGACGCCGGAGGTGAACATCAGGTCGATTTCCGGTTTGCATTGTGCCAGGGAGGTACGGAAATGTTCCGTCAGCCAGGTAAATGTTTCTGCGGAAGTATATTTTTTCCCTGTGATATGTGCTGCTGAAGAAGCGTATTTCAGTATACTTGGGTCGCTGTCGTTTTGTTTGCGGATAGAATCTTTGCGCAAGCCGGGTATATCAAAGTCGGTGATTCCGAACGATTCACATTCGGGAATATCGACTAAAGCGTATAAATCAAGCAGGTTTGCAGGAGAACCATGCGCTTGGTTCCGGTTGGTAACCTGATGGGAATGTACCCAATCCGTCCAGATTTTAGTAAAATTATCTCTTAAAATATCGCCGATGGTTTCCCTGTAATCCGAAATAATGCGAACAGAAATATCCGTAGCCCCGTCCGCCAGTAATTCGGGAAAATAATCCTGCAAGCGATAGTTTCGCCGTTGTTCAAATTCCTTCAAAAATCCGGGCGTCCAGTCTGCGCCGTAAACTTCATACGAATCGTTGAAAAAGCTATTGGGGAATGGCGTGTGATTGGCCGAGAAAGCCTTTTCGAATTTATCTAAATACCGCTGTACCGCTTCTCTATTCAAATGGTCGAGCACATAACCTTGTCCGCCGGGAGCCGCCCGTTTCACTTGTTGCAAGGTTTTACCGACAAAAAGCGCAATCAGTTTGTAGTCCTTTCCCTGGGGCGCAATCCATTCTAACTTTCCATTGAACAAAACCTTATCGGTCAAATCCCATTTCTCGCCCGATACCGTATAGGCCATCAATCGGTCTAAATACGCAAAGGCTTGTTGTTTTTCATCTCTTATGGTTACCGGTTCCTGCAAAGAACAGCCGCCTTTGAGTGTATATTCCTGAAAAAATGCCTTGGTGGCCGCATCTTCAAGACTTATTTCCGGACCGCCGAAAGGCCAACCGGTTCCATTATTCATGTCTACGCTCATGCCCAAACGCTTGGCTTCCGATTGGGTAAATGCCAGCATATCCATCCAGCGAGGAGAAAGATAGTCGATGCAATGGTCTTCACGTCCTTTTACACCATAGATAGGTGTAATTTCCACCCCACCGATTCCTGCCTTGCTCAAAACTTCCAGATTATAAGTAAGGTTGACCGAGTCGACGTCGCTACCCAACCACCACCAACGGGTCCAGGGTTTGGCTTCTTGGCTTATTTCCGGCCATGAAGTATCGTTCGATGAAGTGCATCCGAAGGCCATCCAGGATGCGACAAAAGTGAGAAAAATCAGTTTTTTCATACGCGCGTTTTTTTTATGCAAAGTAAATAATAATTATCTGAAAAAGAGATGTAAAATCATTCAGTTATATCGAAAATTGTACAAAAGGGTGTTTAGACCACGCACAAAAAAAACGCAGATGTGTCGATTGGAAATATTCCGCACGTTCACATCTGCGCTTCTTACTTGTTAATTTATTTATTTCTCTATAATCAATTTTGAGATTTTAATTGTGCTGTCATTTGCAATTCGGATTATATAAGAACCTTGTTGCAGATTACCTAACACGATAGTCTCTTTTTGTTGGGCCGCTTTGTGCGTCAACACTTCCCGTCCCGCCAAATCAATTATGCTGATGGTTTCATTGCCGGTCAATCCGGAAATGACAACATAATCGTTAGCCGGATTGGGATAGACTCGCAATTCGGTGCCATCTAAACCGGCTATACCGGTAATGTCTTTCCAGCGACCGACAAGCGTCATATCGGCATAAACAGGATTGTAGAAATTCCACAATTCATCGTTATAATACCATCCGAGAAACAGATATCCGCTACGAGCAGGCGGTTCATTCGGACGAACAATGACATCGCCTTCCATTACCGTCTGTGGGTCAATACTTCCGATGTTTTCGCCTGTGAAAGTTACCGTGTAAGTAGGAATGGCTATCCAGTGCGCGACAAGTGTCATATTGGAATAAACGGGATAATTAAAATTCCATAGTTCATTATAGTAATACCACCCGTCAAATATATATCCGGTACGGACAGGATCATCTGGACGAACAATGAGTTCACCTTCCGAGATGGTCAGCGGATCAATAGTTACGCCTTCCCCTTCGAAAGTTACCGTGTATAGATTTTCTGTCCATTGTGCATAGAGCGTCGTGTTGCCGTCGGCCAAATATACTGTTGTAGCGGTATAAGTGTCGCCGGTACCTGCTTGTACCGTATTCCATCCGTTGAAAGTATAGTGGGTGAGGCCGGGCGTCGGTAATGTTCCTACTGCTTCTCCGTAAATCACAGATTTACTTGCAAGCTCAACCGTACCGCCATTGGCATTGAAATACAATGTATTTTGCCATTTAGCCTTTAATGTTATATCGGCGCTATACAATTCGGTGGGATTATAGGCTGTTCCGTCGGGCAGGAACCATCCCAGCAATACGGTTCCGGCTTTGGAAATCTCCGGAAACTCGACATAAGCGCCGGTTACCGTCTTTATTACTTTCGGATCTGTCGTTAAATCGGCGAAAACACCGCTATTCGGATCAAATGTAATGGCAAAAGCCTCACCTTCTTCCCGGACTACATCCTCCATATTATAACCTAAGAAGAAATCTGCATGAGGCGGTTGGTTGTAACCTCCGTTTTGCCATGCGACAGCGAGCCTGTATTCTTTATTGTGCATCAATGTCGGTATACCGCTTGTCGGCACTCCTCCGTTTCCGGAATGACTGGTAGCCGTAATAGTGGTATAGACTCGCAGGGCGGTGTTATCCGTTGCACGCAAGATGACTTCTTCTCTCCAGTCGCCGAGAATATCCGCTTGCAGACAAGGATTGTTTTTGGTTCCTCCGTTGGTGGAGGCGCCGGAGAACGTAATGACATTGCTACTGCCGAAGGATTTGCTTGGCGCAGTTCCGGTAGGGTTTATTTTGGTTACGGAAGGGCCGCTGCTGCCGTCAAACAGTTCGCGTCCCGTATCTCCGTCCCAGTAAATAGCCATGTTCATTGAGCTTGGGCTGCTTGAGCTAAGTTTCGTACCATTGGCGGCATACGTGCCCAATCCGCCGGAACTCCACGATTCGGTGCCCGGATAATTCGGGTCAATATCAGCGGATACGCCGCGTCCGATATCTCCTGAAGCAAGTACGCTCCAAATCAAGTCGCCTGTCAGTAAGTCGTGCATTTCCATGCCGTAAGGGAAAGGATTTTCGTGTACGCCCATCATTTGCAATCCGGGGCGGGAAGGATCTAATTTCCCTACGTGCATGGCGTCGCCATGTCCCAATCCTGTAGTGTACATTGGGCTGCCGTCATCATCTACGGTGAGAGATCCGTAAACGATTTCATCTTTACCGTCTCCATCTACATCGCCAACAGACATGTTATGATTTCCTTGACCGCCATACTGTTTGCCGGAAACATCCGAATCAAACAACCAGCGTTTGGTTAAGTTGACGCCATCCCAATCCCAGGCGGCCAAGGTAGTACGGGTGTAGTATCCCCGGCACATCACCGCACTGGGATGAATACCATCCAGGTAAGCAACGGTGGCAAGGAAACGGTCGGAACGATTTGCCATGCCGTCACCCCAATCTACAGGATTCCCGCGAGGTGGATCATAAGGAGCCGAAGCAAGGACTTTTCCGGTAGCGCCTTCAAAAATCGACACAAATTCGGGGCCGGAAAGAATCAAACCGTCGGCAGTGGCATGTACTGCATCTACACCTATAAGTTGTCCCTCGGTATCTTTTGTTCCATCGGAAGTTCTTATGGCAATTTCAGCTTTTCCGTCGCCGTCAAAATCAAAGACTAAGAAAGGCGAATAATGTGCACCCGCTCTGATATTGCTACCCAGGTCTATGTATTTTCCATCTCCCCAGAGTTTGGTGCCATCTAATTTGTAAGCATCAATATATACATTTCCGGTTTGGCCTGTGTTTGAGTTATCCTGCAAGTTAGCCGGCGCCCAGAGAAATACGATTTCGTATTCGCCGTCGCCGTCAAGGTCGGCAGTCGAACCGTCGTATATCGTATAGTTGGTATAGGGGCTTCCATCCGGGAGGTGCCCTGTGGTAGGCATTTGAACCGGAATGTTCAGGTATTGCCCCGTCCATACGTTTGCCGGTTCGGAACGGTATATTTCTTCGCCGCCCACTAATACAGCTACCGAATAGGTATTCGCAGCAGTTCCGCCGGTGTGGAGATAATCGGTATGTGCCGCATCAAGCGGACTTGGATTGAGTGGCGTCGTATCATCGTTTTTATAGAGGTTGAATTCAATTCCGTCCGGATCTGTGCCCAACAGTCTCCAACTCAAGAACACATTGCTGCCGCTGGGGACAGCCACTAATCCACGGCTGAGTTTCTCTATTTGTCTTTTTGGAAGCTCTATCGGAGCCACGGTGATGGTTTTTTCGGCAGAAATCAATGGACTTCCGACAGATGTCGCCGTGATGATGGTTTCCCCTTCAGTCAAACCCTCCACAATCACCCTGCCTCCGGAGGAGGTCACTGTCGCGACTGCAGGAGTAGACGAGGTCCATGTAAGATTTTTATTAACGGCATTACCGGGAGCAATTCTCGGATATACCAAGATAGAACCACCGGGTACAACATGATCAAGCCCGTCTAAAGACAGTCCTGTGACTTCATAAGTAGGCAGTGTCGAATTGATCACTTTATAGGCAAAATTGTCTATGGCTGACGTAATTGTAAGATTATTCGTCGCTGTGCGAAGACCATTGATAAAAAGCGACTTCACATTTGCCTTGGGAGGAAATATTAAAGAAAGCGGAACACCAGTTACAGTCTGTGTATGCGCCGGATTATCCCGTTCCGTAATAGTAAAGGAACATTCATTGGCAAGGTAATCAATGTCAATGTCAAGCGTATACCACGTATCTAATCTTGTCACATTTTCGAGGCCGATTCCCTCAGGCTTTGAGCCTGTCGAAGAAACATAGTTACCCGTGAAATAAGCGATATGATCCGTCTCTTCGTCTGTGTCGGCAAAGATAAAAGTAAGTATCATGTTGGGTGTACCGTTATCGTCCTGTATGCTCAAAGTACCGCTGTTAATCTCAGGAAGACTCGGACTATCCTTGAATGAATTTTTTACCCGTCCGGCAAACCAGTCGAATCGCAGATTAAGCACACCACCCGTGATAGCGCTTGAGAGCGTGAATGTCTGATTTCTACCACCGGACTGGCCGTCCGCGTTAAAATAAAGCGCTTTGGTACTTTGGAAAGAAGTTGTAGAACCTCCAAACGGCGCTACGCTGCTTTCGAAATCAGAGAATACAGTGTAAGGGTTGACAGCGGCTACCTCAATATAATAGCGTCCTTCTACGCCTGAACCGTCAATGGTAGAAGCCTTTATATGCGTCTTGCCGAAGCCGCCGACGAGGGTGACTGAGCCGGAAGCGTTAACCGTTGCTATCGCCTCGTCATCCGACGACCACGTAATCGTTTTGTTGGAAGCGGTGGTGGGAAGGATTTGTGGAGACAGCGTGAAAGCAGCCGTAGAAGCAGGCGTAGCCGTGTAGAAAATACGACGGGCGCCCCAAAGATCAATACTGGTTACCTGATAGAAGATAACGGTTACATTGTGGGTCCCGTATGCGCCTCCTCCGTCTTCTGCGGTGGCCGTAATGGTTACTTCTCCTGCGCTGAGGCCGGTCACTTCGCCGGTAGAGGCGTTAACCGTGGCAACCGCCGTATTGGACGACGACCAGACTACATTCTGGTTCGAAGCATTTCCGGGAGCGACAGTCTTACTCAGTGTAATCGTATTGCCGACAGAAACATCGCTTGCTCCGGAAACCGTAACGCCGGTCAGCGGAATCCCGGTATTGGTGACAGCAATCTCTTTTGTACCGAGTATGCCGACTGTGGCTGAAGTGGCGGTTACCGTTACCTCTCCGGCGCCGCCATTGGCGCCCGTAAGGGTGGCTGTCCAGGAAGGATAGCCGGCAGCAACAGTTGCCAGGTCGGGACGGTCAACGCTCCAGGTAATCGCATGGTTAGTTACATCGAACGGGAGTACTGCTGCCGAAAGGACGCTTGTGCCGCCGTTTGCATCAATTAAATCCCATTGGGATGCGACGGTAAGGCTTGTGGCTGGAACATCGGGATCGGAATCAGCTATCTTGATGCCGATATTGTCGATCATGGGATTCCATGTGATGTTGGCGCCGTTTCGGGTTGCATAGAAATACATATTAGTGACCTGAGCCAAGGACGTTCCGCTCGGAACCGGCAGCATCACCTTTCGTTCATATCCGGCATCTCCGGTAACGGTAAAACAGATGCGTTGTCCCTTGTCTACTTCTGCTTTTATGTGATACCAAGCAGACAAAGGGGTCTCGGTAAGGCTTGTCCTGTAAGTTTCATTGACTGTAGCCGCTTTTCCGCCGTTAAGGGTACCTACTGCAATGCCGATCTGTGTATCGCTGCCTCTTAGGTTGTACACCGTGAAAAGGACGTTGTTATCACCGGTTCCATTCCGGAAACGGATTTGTCCTTCGTCATCCGTTCCTCCTGAATAAGCTGCAGGAAACCAGTCAAACTCTACGATTAGTTTTTTAGTGGCGGCCGCAGGCGGCGAAGTTAGTGTAAAGGTAGAATTTCGAGCACCACTCTGGTTAGTAAGACTGAATTTCAGCATTCCATTCGTATTGGTTGGAGCATCCAACCAATCAGTAGCTAAATAACCTCCCGACAGACTTCCTTTTACTGTCGGCAGGTTGTTGAAATATTCAAAGTAGTCATAGCCGGGATAGCTTTGTGCTTGTACCGCTAAGGCTACGAACAAGGCGGCTGTTGTGAAAAACAGGCCGCGAATTAATTGTGATAATTGTGTTTTCATACGTAAATGAATGTATTAATGTATTAAAGTGCTGATGAAAAAAAAAAGTAAGTTAAAAGTTCCTGTCACGGCAGTTTGATCTGCCATGACAGGGAACCTTCTCTGATTAATCAAAATGAACTTGAATTTACTATTTCCGGATAATCAATTTAGTAGTTTTT
This sequence comes from Dysgonamonadaceae bacterium, assembly GCA_031289145.1. Lineage (GTDB taxonomy): Bacteria > Bacteroidota > Bacteroidia > Bacteroidales > Azobacteroidaceae > Azobacteroides. The sequence goes on from JAITQA010000118.1 coordinate 41,504, forward strand.
GCATTCTTTTCGTTTACAATACGAATCAAATAACTACCTTGTTGTAATTTATTCAGGTTGATAGTTTCTTTCTGATTTGTCGCCTTATGAATCAGCAATATCCGGCCTGCTATATCGGTTATGTAAACGGTCTCGTTGCCGTCCAGACCCGAAATGACAACATAGTCATAAGCAGGATTGGGGTATATTTGCAATTCGGCGCCATCCAAACCGGCTATACCGGTAATGTCTTTCCAGCGACCGACAAGCGTCATATCGGCATAAACGGGATTGTAGAAATTCCACAATTCATCGTTATAATACCAGCCGAGAAACAGATAGCCGCTACGGGCAGGCGGTTCATTCGGAGGGACGAGGGTTTCACCTTCAAATACAGTCTGTGAATCGGGATTTCCGATGTTTTCGCCTTCGAAAATTACGGTGTAAGCAGGAATGGCTGTCCAATGCGCGACCAGTGTCATATTGGAATAAGCGGGATAATCAAAATTCCACAGTTCGTTATAGTAATACCAACCGTCAAACCGGTAGCCCCGACGGACAGGGTCATCCGGACGAACAATGAGTTCTCCTTCCGTTATAGTCATCGTAATACCTTCGATTCCTTCGCCTTCGAAAGTTACCGTGTAGGTAATGGCTATCCAGTGCGCGACAAGCGTCATATCGGCATAAACAGGATTGTTAAAATCCCATGCACCGTTGGCAGAATACCATCCGGCAAATATATAGCCGCTACGATAAGGTTCTGCCGGATAAGTAACTCTTTCACCTTCCAATAATATCTGCGGATCAATACCGGTTACGCCTTCCCCTTCGAAAGTTACCGTGTAAGTAATCGCCGTCCAATGGGCGACAAGCGTCAAATCGTCAGAAACCGGGTCGTCAAAATCCCAGAGGTCATCGCCATTATACCAACCGTCAAATGTATATCCGGTACGGACAGGCTCTGTCGGTTCTTCAGCCGTTTGCCCATCTTCTACTGTTTGCGGGTCAATATCGGTGATGCCTTCGCCTTCGAAAGTAACGGTATGGTAGACAGTCGTAGTTAACCATTTTGCATATAAAGTTATGTCGGAATCTTCCAATGTGATGGGGTCAAACGCTGTATCGTCGGACTTGAACCATCCCAAAAATTCGGACGCGCTTTTGGTAATACCCGGAACGTCAAAATAGGCGTCGGTTACCATCTTTATCAGTTTCGTGCCTGTAGATGCATCCTCGAAAACGCCTCCGTTCGGCACCAAAGTAATAGTGAAAATCCGGCCTTCTTCTCTGACCACATCAGACATGTTATAGCCTAAGAAAAAATCGACATGCGGCGGCTGGTTGTAACCTGCGTTTTGCCAGGCAATCGCATTTCGGTATTCCTTGTTGTGCATCAGTGTAGGGATGCCACTGGCCGGTACAGCACCGGCGCCGGTATGTGTTGTCGGATTGATGGTGGTGTATATCCGCAAGGCTGTATTATCCGTTTTGCGAAGGATTACTTCTTCGCGCCAGTCGCCGAGGATATCCGCTTGCAAGCAAGGATTTGCTTTTGTTCCGCCATTGGTGGAAGCGCCGGAGAACGTCATCGGCGTAGCGGTTGCGAAAGTTTTATTGGGGGCGGTTCCGGATGCAGTTATTTTTGTTATAACGGGATTGTCGGTACCGTCAAAGAGTTCACGTCCCGTATCGCCGTCCCAGTAAATAACCATATTCATTACGCTGATGCTTCCGCCCAATTTTGTACCGTCGGCGGCGAAAGTGCCAAGTCCTCCGGCGCTCCAAGATTCTTCACCCGGATAGCTTGGGTCTACATCTGCAGAAACTCCGCGTCCGGTGTCCGTTGTGCCTGTTACACGCCAGATAATATCGCCGGTCATTGCATCGTGCATTTCTATACCAAAAGGCGTTTCCTCATGCACGTCCACTACTTGTAATCCGGGACGTGTAGGGTCTAATTTTCCGACATGAATCGCGTCGCCATGTCCCAATCCGGTCGTGTACATCGCGGTGCCGTCATCGTCTAAGGTGAGTGATCCGTAAATAATTTCGTCTTTCCCATCCGCATCCACATCGGCTACCGAGAGGTTATGATTCCCTTGTCCGGCATACTGTGAGCCGGCAACATTCGAATCGAAAAACCAGCGTTGCGTCAATGCTGTGCCGTTCCAGTCCCAGGCGGCTAAGCAGGTACGGGTGTAGTATCCGCGACACATCACCGCGCTTGGATGAACGCCGTCCAAATAAGCCAATCCGACAAGGAACCGGTCAACCCGGTTACCGTAATCATCCCCCCAAGCAGAGACGGTGCCTCTGGGTGGATTATAGTCTTTTGTATCAAGCAATGTACCGGTAGCGCCTTCGAATACCGAGAGGTATTCGGGGCCTGAGAGTATGTAACCTGAGCTATTTCCCAAGTAGGTGCTACTACCGATCATGGTACCTTGAGTATCTGTGGTTCCGGGGGCGGTTTTTACAATAATTTCCGCTTTCCCGTCGCCATCGAAATCAGCAACCAGGAACATCGTGTAGTGGGCGCCGGCCCGGATATTGCTACCCAAGTCGATATATTTCCCGGCTCCCCATAGTTTGGTGCCGTCTAATTTATAGGCGTCAATAAATACATTTCCGGTATAGCCGCCGGTTGAGTTATCCTGCAAATTGGCCGGCGCCCAGAAGAAGACAATTTCGTATTGGCCATCGCCGTCCAAGTCGGCTACCGTACCATCGTATATGGTATAATCATTGTAGGCTGATCCGTTGTACAGATGTCCTGTGGTAGGCTTCTGAACCGGAATTTCCAGATACTGCTCGTCCCATACGCTTGCCGACTTCGAGCGATAGGCTTCCTCTCCGTCAAACAATACGGCTACCGTGTAGGTATCCGTAAGCGTTCCGCTTGCGTCTGTATAATCGGTATACGCCGCATTAAGCGGACTTCCGTTGACAGGCGTAGCGCCGCCGTTTTTATAGAGGTTGAATTGGATGCCATCCGGGTCGCTACCCAGCAATCGCCAAGTCAGGAAGACGCCGGTGCCGGTTTTAACAGCCACCAGCCCCCGGTCAAGTTTTTCCGTGTTCCTTTTCGGAAGATCAAGCGGGGCTACGGTGATGGTTTTTTCGGCATAAATAGTTGGAACATCGTTAGATGTAGCCCTGATAACGGCGGTTCCTTCGGATACGCCCGTCACAATCGGCTTGTCGGCGTCAACGGTCGCAACACTTGTATTATCTGACGTCCACGTTACCGTTTTGTCGTCCGCATTGGTCGGTGTAACTCTCGGATAGAGCATGATGGTGCTGCCGGGCGCTACTTTGTCAAGTCCGTCTAAAGTTATGCCGGTAATCGGATTTCCGGGAGGCGTAGCATCTACGACCTTGTATTTGAAATTATCAATGGCCGAAGTGATGTTGAGCGTCTGACCGCTGGCGCGAATCCCGTTGAAATAGAAAGAGCCTACCTTTGGGTTGGGTGGATTCGCTGTGGAAAGCGGAATATTCGAGTAGGTTTGCGTGTTAGTCGGCGTCGCTTTATCCGTAATGGTAAACGAGTAAAGTTTTTGTTGAAAATCAAAGCGTATCTTAAGGGTGTACCATTTGCTTACGGCAGTAATACCTGAAATCACGGTACCTGTTTCAAGATCCGTAGCGCTGTTTGTATAGTTTCCTGTCAGATAGGCAAACCGATAGGTACTACCGGAAGATATATTCCAACGGATAGAAAATATTTGATTTCCGGTACCCTTGGCATCCTGAATACTGAATACGCCACGGTTAGTAGCTGTTGTTAAGGGTCCGGCATACCAATCAAACTCAAAATCAAGAACACTGCCTTCGACCGGAGCTGTAAGATTAAAGGTAGCAGCCCGACTACCGCTACCGTTAGCTGTCATATATAAACTATATCCGGTTTCGCCGCCTAAGGTATTAATACTACGAGAGCCGTATCCGGTAGGCTCATCAAAAGGCACTGAATTTGATTCAAAATCGGTAGACACATCCCATGTTTGTGCCTGTGTCGCCATGCTTATGAACAAAGCGGCTGCTGTAAGAGACAGACAGCGAAAAAAATGTAAAAAATTTGTTTTCATGTGTATAAACTTGCTTAAGACCACGCTATCCGGACAAAGTTGAAAATGTAAATTTTCCGCTTTGTCCGAAACAACGAGGACAATGGCCCTTTTGAAGAGCCTTAATCTAAAACAATCTAAATTTATTTATTTAATCAATACCCCGGGTTTTGCATGGCTTGCTTTTCAGCATCCGTAAGCGCAACGCCGTTTTTGGTAATTGCATTTAAGAACGTTTGCGGGATTGGTCGCAAGTAGTGCGTCGACGCATTGAAAGCGGCTCCGGCAATTGTATTTCCATCGTTGAAAGATTTCCAACGTTTTTCCAATTGTTTTGTTCTTGCCAAATCCGGCCAACGGATCAACTCTCCCATCAATTCGCGGGAACGCTCGTTGAGAATAAATACGATAAATTTCTCCGCATTGGAGCTGGCGCCTAACGTACTGTAAAATTCGCGGGGCGAGTTGAAAATAGCATCCACGGAAGCGAATTTCAAGTCATCTTTGGTAGCGGCGGTTGTGACGGGTATGTCATTGTTGGATTCGTAATAGGTATTCGTTTCCGAATAAACCGCGCCGCCTGCAACACCGCTTCCGAGGGAATTGGTTTTGTAGGCTTGTCCGCCGTCCACGTTTTTGTTGCGGTTTTCACCGTTGGCATAGCCTGCTCTTTCCCGCAAGGCATTGATGTAAGGCAGCGCATCGCTGTATTTTTCTTGACGGCCTAAAGCCTCGGCTATCATCAGGTAGTCTTCGGCAGAGCGTGCCATAATACCATCGCGACAACCGAATTGATCGGCAATCGATGTCCGTGATCCGTCGCGGAATTTACTCAAAGCCACAAAACGCGAGCGTTCGGTGTTGGCGCCGGCGCTGTACCAGCCATAATTACCATGTTGATTGAGTGATGATCCGGCCTCTCCGCTAAAATAGCGGACAAACATGTGCGGTGCGCGGTATTTGATGTTTTCGCTGGTATAACGGGTATCGCCGGCGTCATTTACAATATACAGAGCGCCTTCTTCTCCCGCAACGAATTTACGATCTGTGCCCGTTTTACCGGCAGGTGCATAATCTCCCCATAGTGGCGCTGCACCCGGATTGTTACATCGATAGCTGGTAGTGAAACTTTTCCAGAAACGGGAATCGTTTACGCGGTCGTAAACATCTAATGCGTAATTGGTGGTACGCATACGGCTAAATTCCCGGTCGCCGGATAAATCGCGTACCAATCCGGCTAAATTTTGGTATATCGCCGGATAATACAAATGTATCTGGTTGCCGTAACGTCCTTTGGATGCGGCGTCGTTCGAGAATTGGGCAGCCAATATCACTTCCGATACTTTTTCATTATTACCGTTTGGCGTCGTATAATCCCAGAGATTGACAAAATCGTTACACAAAGGATGTGCGGCAATCACTTCTTTTCCGTATTTGATAACCGTTTCAAGGTCTGCGGATTTGTAAGCGGAATTCCATGAATCGTTGATTTCGCTGGCGCGGGACAAAGAAGCCTTTGCCAGGTAATGCGCTGCAGCCCATTTGGTCAAACGCCCTGTTTCGGCAGGCGTAGCGGGTAATAAATCGTAAGCGTTTTTCAGGTCGCTTATGATCAATTCGTAACATTCTTCCACCGTATTGCGGGTAAACTCAGTCTGTGGTCCTTGAACCGGTTCTTTTACCAAAGGTACGCCGCCAAACTGGGTAACCAGGACGAAATAATTGAAACCGCGTACAAAATAACCTTCACCCAAACGGACATTCGCATTGGGACTTGACTGGTCGTAAAACGCAGGTACGTTGCTAATCAATATATTAGCCGAGTTGATACCGCCATACATATTGTCCCAGTAAGTGCCGGCGTCTCCGTCGGCAGGACTTACCGATGATGTATAGTTATTGTAATAAGCTCTTGCTTCATCATTTCCTACCGACATTTCATCGGTTCCGTAATTGGTAAGCGCATAAGACCATTCGTAATTGAAATGGAATTCAAAGGTTTGATACATACCGATGGACAATTTATCCAGCCCTTCGGGCGTTTCAAAACTTTGTGTACTGTCTTTTGTTGTCAATTCTTCTTTCAGGAACTCTTCGGAACAAGAGAGGGCGATGCCCATCCACATAATTATTCCTGCGATTATTGCTATATATTTATGTATTTTCATATCTGCAAATTTTTTAATTAGATTTTTCATATTTTAAAATCCCACATTTAAACCGACCACAAAACTTCTGTTGGAAGAAGAACCGGGTAAATTAGAATCCACATAGACGTCCGGATCAAGATAGTCTATTTTCGAATAAACCAATCCGGGATTGATGCATTGCACATATAGCTTCAGATTGGAAATATTGAATTTCGCCAGTGTTTTCGGGTCAAAGTTATAACCCAGGGAGACATTCCGCAATTTGATGAACGAACCGTCCTGGTAGTTCATAGAAGTGCGGTAAGTATCACCGTTTTCGCCGCCGTTGCCGGGTGCATAATACAGTGCGTTTTCATTCGTGCCGGCTACCCAGTAATCCAGTTTCCGCATGGCAAACCGTCCGGAAAGGTATTCTGCTCCCGTTGCGACGGTGTGGCCGAAGCGTCCGAATAAGAAACATGACAATTCGAAGTTTTTATACGAAAAGGTGTTTTGGAAACCGCCTGTCCAGTCCGGAGCCGATTTTCCTACTACCTCCCTGTCGAAGTTCGGGTCAATTTTGCCATCCGGTACGCCATCGGGGCCGCTGATATCTTTTACTTTTATAGTGCCCGGTAAACGACCGTATTTAGCCGCTTCTTCCGCTTCCGAAGTTTTCCAGATGCCATCGTATACATAATCGTAATAGATTTTCAAAGGTTGTCCCACGATCCACGGCCAAGTACCATCGCCGTTCAAGTCCTCCAGACTGCCATTGGCAAGCTCCGTAATTTCATCCCGTTGGGCAGCGTAAGTGAGGGTCGACAACCAGGAAAAGTCGCGTGTTTTTACATTCACCGTATTCAAGGCGATTTCTATCCCTTTGTTTTTCGTTGAACCGACATTTGCCCAAGTATTCAGATAACCGGTCAATGAAGGAATCATTTGCTGCATCAGCAAATCGTTTGTCTTGGTTTGATACAAATCGATCGAACCGTTGATACGTCCTCTGAAGAAAGAAAAGTCCAATGCAAGGTTGTATTGCGTTGTTTTTTCCCATCCCATCTCCGGATTAGCCATACTTACCTGACTGCTTGCTGCAAGCGAGGGGTCGTTTGCTATCATACCGACTACCGTAGTTCCGCCGAAGTGGTAGTAATTGGATAAAACACTACCCAGCGTAGCATAAGCGTCTACGGAAGAATTTCCGGTAACGCCATAACCGAGCCGCAACTTCAGCTGGTCTACCCAGGGTAAATCTTTCATGAAAGATTCCTGTTCCATGCGCCAGGCCAAAGCGGCCGATGGGAAGAAATCCCATTTATTCCCTTTTGCCAACTGCGAAGCGCCGTCCCGGCGTCCGGATACGGTTAAGAGGTACTTTTGTGCAAAATTGTAATTCAAGCGCACCATGTAAGATGCTAACTGAGTTTCGGTCAGTCCTGAACCGTAATCCCGTATATTGGCGGAAGATTTTACATTATACCACAATTCCCTGTACGATTCTACAAAACTTTTCATACTCGCATTTTCCGTATGATAAGCGGATGCACTTTGCAACAAAGTAAGGCCGAATGCGTGATCGCCTACTGTTTTGTCGTAATACAACAGGTTGTCCAAAGTCCACGAATACCTTATATCGGTACTGTATTGTGCTGTGTTATTTCCATCGCCGTTGATAGATTCTGCGGCATCGGCTACTCCCGAACGTCTGTTGCGGTAATCCGGTCCGAATTGGATACGGTATTTTAAACCGTCCAGTTCATTAAAGATTTTTCCAAAATTCAATTCTCCGTAAAAACTACCGTTAATTCGGATAGTTTGCCGTTGATTCTTGATCAAATCCACTTCACGGATCGGGTTGATGATATTTACATCTCCTCCCGGATTTCGGATATAGTCACCTTCCGGCGTATACGGAACCGTCCAGGGGAGCATGCTTTGGAGGGCATAATAGATACCGTCGGCTCCGGTAGCGGATTTCCGGAAATCGTAACCGTATTCCTGCGTAGCGAAAGAGGCATTGAGAACCGTTCCCATCTTGAACCAGGGGGTAGCTTGGATATTGATATTGGCATTTCCCGTAAACCGGTTGTAAGCTTCTCCGGGTTGCGTTCCTTTCTGGTCTAAATAGCCGAAAGAAGTGTAGGCCTGTATTTTATCGGTACCACCGCTGGCGCTCAAGGTGTGTTCCTGTGTAATGCCATCTTGTTTGCCGTAATCCGTCCAGTTGAAAGTCGGCACTTTGCTGCCGTCCCAGCTGCCGCCTGCCCAACCTTTTTCGATATTCGCATAAGCGTAAGGGTCGCTTCCGAACCAGGATTTGTCCTGCTCCTGGCTAACGGTCAGGGTTTTTCCATACGACTTGGCCAGACGGCTGTAATCCAACCATTCTGCCGAGTTCATCATTTCCATTCGGCTCACCAATTTGTCAGCCGAATAGGTTCCGGAATAACTGAGTTTCATTTTTCCGGTTTCTCCTCTTTTGGTTGTCACAATGACTACGCCATTGGCGCCGCGCGATCCGTAGATAGCCGTTGCAGAGGCGTCTTTCAATACATCAATGTTTTCGATATCATTTGAATTCAGGGTTTCAATACCTGCGCCTTGCATCGGAATACCGTCTACTACATACAGAGGGCCATTTGATGCGGTCAGCGACCGTTCACCGCGAATACGGATACTTCCTATTTCACCCGGGCGCTGGTTGGAAGTGATGTCAATGCCCGCCATTTTCCCCTGCATAGCTTGTAAAGGATTTTGCACCGGCATTGCAGAAATTTCTTTCTCGCCGATACGTGTCAAAGCGCCTGTCACATCGCTTTTCTTTACCGTACCATATCCCACGACTACTACCTCGTCCAAGGTTTTGGGATCTTCTTCCAGAATTACGTCAATAATTCTTTGGTTTCCTACTTTTATTGATTTGGTAATGAAACCAATGTAGGAAAATTGTAAAACCGCTTCTGTATTGGGAACACTAATTACGTAAGCGCCGCTTACATCCGTAGAAATCCCGGTCTGAGTGCCCGGTATACGAATGCTAACGCCGAGTAAAGGTTCTCCGGATACGTCTGTTACAGTTCCTTTAATTGGAATGTCCTGAGCCATCCCATATATACCGGAGCAAAATAGCAGACAAACAATAACAATTAATTTTAATTGTAATGAATTTTTGTTCGTTTGTACGTTCATAATAGATTTACTTTTTTATTAATAATATGTTAGTTATATATTGATTTATTGTAATTTATACATTTCGGAAGCGCCCAATAAGAAGCATCCGACGCCAAAGTCTTCAAAATCCGGAACTTTATGATAAGTAACCGGTTGGTTGTCTTTCGGTTCTTTTCCGGTTCCCTGTACCCATCCGAGAAAGCCGTTGTCATGAACGGCGTCTTTTACCAGTGCATGCCACGCATTCAGCAATACCGGCAAATAGGTATCCCGGTCTAATAGCTGATTGTTGATGCCCCAAGCCATACCATACACAAACAGAGATGTTCCGGTGGTTTCTTTTCCGCCGAAATTGTTTGGGTTGTGCAAACTGACATTCCAGAAGCCATCTTCACGTTGGCAATTTTTTAATGCTTCGGACATCGCCAAAAAATCGGCAATATATTCGCTACGATGGATTTCGTCGGCAGGACTTATTGACAAGACCCTTACCAAAGCGGCATATACCCAGCCGTTTCCCCGCGACCAATAACAATTTTTCCCATTGGATTCCTTATAAGGCGGCAGAAAATCCGCATCTCGCCACCAAAGGCCTTCTTCGGGATTGTACAATCCTTTCACGCCATGATTGTTCCTCGTAAAAGCGTACAACTGATGCATCTTTTCAAAATAGCGCTTGTCGCCCGATAATTCTCCTAATTTAGCCAAAACGGGCATTCCCATTTGTATGGCGTCAATCCACGACCAATCATTCGCTTGCGGCGTATGCACCAACATATCCATGCATGTTTTTATATTGCGTATTTTTTCGGAAGCGGGAGCTATTTTATACAGGTCAATATAAGTTTGTCCGCAACATTGGTCGTCTGCATTACGAGTCGTATTGCCGTTCCGCAGTCCCCATTGGTGAAATTCCGCCCAATCAAGGGCATACCGGTAATATTCTTCTTTGGGATAAACCTGATGTAAAGCCATCAACCCCTCGTAATAGACGCTTCTTGTCCATATATTACTGGGCCGGGCAATGCCTACATGGGACGGCTCTGTGCTATCGGCATACTTTTTCATAAAGTAGTCATTGACCCGAATCATGGTAGTCAGTACATCTTTCCTGTCGGGTAACTCCTGAGCGTGTACCCGCACCATACAACATTCGGCAATAATTAGCAGTACGATTAGTTTTTTCATTACGACAATCATTTTTTGTTAATGTTATCAACAGTTATGTTAAAATAAAATTTCATAATGCAAAGTAACCTTAATAAAATTTGATTCGGAATAGAAGATTATTCATTTTAATAGAAAATTATCCGGCTACATGGAATTTTGTGCACTAAACATGTAAATTTGTACGGGAAGCGTGTTTTCAACAAAATTATTGCTATTTTTGTTGAAGATTTAATGCGATTCTATGGAAAGAATGAAACAATACACTTCTACAACTTTTTTGATTTTATTAAGAGGTATTTTGTTGTTGTGTCTTTTATTCTCTGCAAATCTGATTTTTGCAGTGGAGATACTACGGTTTGAGTGGATCAGCGACAGAGACGGCTTATCGCAAAACACAGTTCGGTGTGCGATACAGGACAGTAGGGGTTTTATTTGGTTAGGTACTATTAACGGATTGAATCGCTACAACGGGAAAGAATTTAGTGTGATGCTACCTGAAACGGGTAATTTCGCTTCTCTGCCGGATAATCGTATACGGAGTATGCAGGAAGATTCGCACGGCTATATATGGATTCGGACTACCGCGAATATTTTTTGCTGTTATGATCCCCACTTGGAAAGATTTGCGGATTATGATCCGGGCAACAAACAAAAGAATTTTTCGTACGCCCGTACTTTTTCCAACGGTGATGTATGGCTTTGGGGGAAAAGCGATGGCTGTTGCCGCATTCAACACACTACAGGAGGCTTACAGTCACTGCGATTCGGCAAATCCGAATTAGGTAGCAGCGCCGTTAATTTTGTGTATGAAGATTCCCAACATTCTATCTGGATAGGCTCAAATGCCGGTTTATTCCGTTTAGAGAAAGACCGCATCGTAAAGGTATCTGCCGAAGCGTTTTACTTTATACAGGAATCAAGTGGTTATTTGTTCCTGATTAATGAAAATCATATTGTTCCGTACAATGCAAACAAACAACAATTTTCTCGCGCCTTCAGTTTCCCGGATGCCAAAACGCTATCATTAAATGCTTCTACCATACTGAGCAATGGTATTATTCTGATTGCTACCAAAGCGGATATTATCGCTTTTGATTCCCGGAAGATGAAATTTGTTCCGACGGAAACTTTATTCAACAACCGAACCATGCAAAATGCCAGTTTCTATACCGATAACAAAGGGAATAAATGGGTATACAATATTTCCGGAGCTATCTGGAGATTACTGTCTGATAATCATTTTGAAAGAATTGAGCTTATTCCGGAGAATATCCTCTCCAGTATTGATGCCGAACGGTATGAAATATACCATGATTCGCATAATATCATCTGGATATCTACTTATGGAAACGGTTTGTTCGCATTGGACATGAATAATCAGAGCACTTATCATTATACGGTAGATAACAGTGACTTACCAACCAACTACCTGCTCTGTGTCATGGAAGATAAATCGGGAGAAATCTGGGTTGGTACGGAATTTGCGGGAATCAGCAAGATATCCCTGAGCAACTACCCCATACAAATACTGTATCCTGTGCCGGGAGAAAACAATAACAGGAGTAATGCTGTTCGCCTGCTGTTCGAAGATTCGCAGGGACGCTTCTGGATGGGCACACGAAGTGGTTTTCTACATCTTTATGATCAAACTTTCAAAAAAATAAAATCACATAAAATTAATGGGGGATTGCCTTTTACAATGATGGAAGATTCTTTGCACAACATTTGGTTGGGCACTCGTGGAAACGGCATTATTGTATTTCCGCCTTCGGGAGAAGCGCCCATCAGGAATTACCGCTTATACGACATCTCCCGGCAAAGCGCCAGCAGCAATAATGTATTTGACATCCTGCTGGATTCTAAAAACAGGGTATGGGCGGCTTCTTTTGGCGGCGGTCTGCATTTTGCAGACTTGAACAACAAAGAAATTACTTTTCAGCAGATCAATACACGTACTGTTAATCAGGATATGGTACGTGTTATCCTGCAGGATCATACCGGCATGATCTGGACAGGGACAAATGAAGGCGTCAATGTGTTCGATCCCGACGCACTGATACAGGATAACGACAAGTATATCAATTTTCATTTTGATGTAAATGACGACCGTTCTATTCATAACAATGAGGTGAAAGCCATTTTTGAAGACAGCCACGGCCGTATGTGGTTCGGTACAACAGGCGGCGGTTTGAATCTGCTGGTAAGAGAAGAACCGCTCGAACGTTCATGGTTCAAACACTATACGGCTAAAAACGGCCTGTCCAACGAAGTTATCCAGACAATCCAGGAAGACGAACAAGGGTATATCTGGGTGAGTACGGAAAGTGGTAGCGGTATTTCAAAATTTGATCCGGAAACAGAACGTTTCGAAAATTTCAGCTTTTCAAATAGTAAACAAGCAGGCTTATTTAACGAAGGTTCCTGCTGGAAAATGAAAAACGGAGATTTGATGTTCGGCAGTTATTCCGGCGTTTTTATTTTCAATCCTTTAAAAGTAAAATACAATACCTATACGCCGCCGATCGTTATCACAGGCCTGAAAATCAACGGTGCGGATGTTTATCCGAAAAAAAACGACTCTCCCTTGGTTGAAAGTATTACAGAAACCAAAATGATAAAATTGAAATACAATCAAAATTCATTCAATCTCGAATTTGCCATGCTCAATTTTCAATCACCTAATTTTAACCAGTATGCCTATTACCTTGAAAATTATGAAAGAAATTGGAACCCGGTCACACGGCACAATATTGCCGCATACCGGAATGTACCTCCGGGCACCTATTGGTTCAAAGTAAAAGGCAGCAACAGTTTTGGTATCTGGACGGAGAAAGAGACTATCCTGAAAATAACGATTCTCCCGCCATTCTGGAAATCGCTCTGGGCCTATATTGTTTATTTTATATTCATCGTGACGGCTGTGTTTTTCACTATAAGAGTCATACTGCAAATCAACCGCTTACATACAGCCGTTGAGGTGGAACGGCAATTAACGGAATACAAACTCCGGTTTTTTACGAATATATCACATGAATTCCGGACGCCATTGACCATTATCAGAGGGTCAATCGAAAATTTAACCACTATGGAAAATTTGCCTCCGGCCGTTACAAAACAAATCAAACAGATGGCCAAAGGTTCTTCCAGATTGCTTCGCCTGATTGATCAACTTCTGGAGTTTCGCCGCCTGCAGAACAAGGGCTTGGAACTGAAATTGGAACGAACGGACGCCGTTGCTTTCTTTTATGATATTTATCAGTCTTTCAAAGAATTAACAGAAAAGAAAAATATAGAGTTTTTGTTCGAATCCAACCTGTCTCAAAAAGAAATGTTGTTAGACACAGGTAAAATGGATAAAATCGCTTACAACCTCTTGTCGAATGCCATTAAACATACGCCGGATAATGGTATCATTGTGATCCGTCTGGTTTTTTCGGAGCAGGACGACCGGTTGATTGTAAGTGTATCAGACAGTGGTTCAGGGGTTCCGAAAGAAAAACAGAGTTCGCTGTTTGTCCGTTTTGCCCAGATTGATTCAGTTGGCGGAACCGGTGTAGGATTGCACCTGACGGCCGAATTGGCTACCGTGCACAGGGGAAAAGTCGAATATACGAACGCCGAATTGGGAGGCGCCTGTTTCAGTGTCTTTGTTCCCTTGTCGGAAGATAATTACAATAAAGATGATATTGCAGCCATGCAAACTGCACTTAAATTTACGGACACGACACAATTGCAGGAAGTACCGGATGCTTTTACGCAAAACAAACTTTACCGGAATTACAAACTGTTGGTTATTGAAGACGATGATGAAGTGCGCGAATTTTTGTTTGCCCAGTTAAATGACTTGTTTTCTATCTGTATCGCCAAAGACGGAACGGAAGGTTTGGAAAAAGCAGTGAGCGAACAGCCTGAATTGGTTGTCTGCGATGTAATGATGCCCGGCATTGACGGCTTTGATTTAACCCGTCGCTTAAAAGAGAATTTCCTGACCAGCCATATCCCCATCATCTTATTGACGGCTCATTCTTCGGAAGAACATCGCTTGGAAGGTATTCAGGCCGGCGCTGATGCATATATTACCAAACCGTTCAGTATCAAATATCTGACAGCCCGTATCGTCAAACTCATCGAACAACGGGAGAAATTGCAGCAAAAATTTGCACAGGAACCGGGAAAACCGGTGCCATTGATTCATTATACAGATAAAGATAAGGAGTTTATCGACAAGATACACCTGCTGATTGAACAAAATATGGAAAATGTCGATTTTTCCGTTGATGTGTTTGCGCAGGATGCCGGTATGGGACGTACCAATTTTTATAAAAAAGTGAAAGGGATTACCGGTCATTCACCTAACGAATATGTGCGCATTGTCCGCATGAAAAAAGCTGCTGAATTGCTGGTAACGACGCACCTGAATGTATCGGAAGTTTCTTATAAAGTCGGAATCAGCGACCCTTTTTACTTCAGTAAATGTTTTAAGGCGCAATTTGGCAAAACACCTTCTCAGTTCCAGAAAAATTTATAAATTCCGCCCTTGTGTAAAATTCCGATAGGTAACCGGGGTCATTTGGGCTTTCTTTTTGAAAAAGGTGCAAAAATGGTCGGCGTTGTCGAATCCGGTAGTATAAGCGATTTCCTTGATAGACAAATGCGTATTGGTAAGTAATTCTTTACTTTTCCGAACCCTCAATTCCAGCAGGTATTGGTTGGGCGCAAATCCTGTGTATTGCTTGAAAATTTTCCGAAACCACGAATAACTCATGCATACTTTTCCTGCCACTTCTTCCGGACTTATTTGCGATTGGAAATTTTCCTGCATGATAATTTTGGCTCTGTTGATGTTGTTGAAAACATCCAATTCCACAAAAGACAGGTGTTTATCTAAGGAATAGGCAAAACCCAGCAAATGGTTGACTATTCCGGCAAGCATCTGCTGAAAACCGGCTTTTTGTTCCTGCGCGATTCGGATAGCCTGTTGGTAGAGGTATACAATATCATTATTGACGCCGGTATGAAAAAACGGCTTTTGGCTGCTGAAAAAACCGTGCTCGCAACGGTTATCAATATTAATTCCGTTGAATCCAATCCAAAATTCGTCCCAGCCTGTTTTTTTGACCGGGCTGTAATTGTGCCATTCTCCGGGGAATAGCAAAAACATGTATCCTTCTTCGACAAGAGTCGATTTACAGTTTTCAGACACAAAATTTCCTTTTCCACGAATGATATAGAGCAGTTGGTATTCATTCAGAATACGTCCTTTCTCGGTGGAAAAAAGGTACCGGGTAGGGTGATTCTTCGGTGGATAAACCGCATCCGGCGCGACGGACTGATAGCCTACCGTGCTGATAGTCAGTCCCCACAAGATATCCTGTTCGTTTTCCAATAAATACGTGATGGGAAGATGGACTTCTTTTTGTATCATTTTTTGAATTACTGTTGATAAAAAACCAAAGGACAAAATTATACAAAATAAATGACTAAATCAATTTTGAAAGTTTTAAAATCATTTAAACAGTAAGCGGCTTTTTTTTAAAGCGTACTTTTGTAACTGAATATAATAATCTACATGATGATACATCATTTTTTAGCCTTTGACTTAGGGGCGACCAGTGGACGTTCCATTTTAGCTATTCTGGAAGAGGGGGAATTGCGTTTGAAAGAACTCACTCGCTTTCCCAATAAAATGCTTCGGATTGGAAACAAATATTATTGGAATATTTATGCTTTGTTTGAAGAACTCAAAGCCGGACTTTGCGCAGTAGTAGCCGAAAATGTTAAGGTAGAAGCCATTGGAATTGATACTTGGGGTGTTGATTTTGCATTTATCGCCAAAGATGGCTCTATTGCCGGATTGCCGCGGGCTTATCGCGACCCTTATACCAATGGAATACCTGAAACTTATTTTCAACTGATTTCCAAAGAAAGATTGTATGAAATGACCGGTATTCAGTTCATGAATTTCAACAGTTTGTTTCAACTTTATGCCGCTAAAAAAGAAGGTGCATCGGCCTTGGCGGGCGCCGAAAGCGTATTGTTTATGCCGGATGCCCTGTTGTATCTACTGACAGGCAAAAAGGTATGTGAATATACGATTGCTTCTACTTCTCAGATTTTGAATCCGAACACGAAACAGTTTGAAGTTGGATTATTGAATCTTATTGGAATTAATCCTGCTGTTTTGCAAACAATTGTGATGCCCGGCGAGAAAATAGGTCTGTTGACGGAAGCCATTCAGGAAGAATGTCGGACAGAGGCTATTCCCGTGATTGCCGTAGCCGGACACGATACCGCTTCGGCTGTGGCTGCTGTCCCGGCTGAAAATGAACGGTTTGCTTATTTGAGTTCAGGGACTTGGTCGTTGATGGGTATTGAAGTAAAATCTCCGATTATCACCAAGCAAAGTTTTGCCGCCAATTTCACCAATGAAGGCGGCGTAGAGGGTACTACCCGCTTCTTAAAAAACACCACCGGTTTATGGCTGTTGGAACAATGCCGCAATGAATGGAAAATAGAAGGAAACGATTACACTTATGCCGAAATCACCCGATTATCGGATACCGCTCCTGCGTTTCAATGTTTCATCGACTCCGACCATCCGAGTTTCGCCAATCCGACAAGCATGACGAAAGCCATCGCTGATTATTGCCGGGAAACAAGTCAAAAAATACCGCAAAATCATGCCGGATACATTCGGTGTATTTTCGAGAGTCTGGCGCTGAAATATAGATATGTATTGGATGCTTTGCAGCAAATGGCGCCTTTTGCCATTGAAAAACTGCATGTCATTGGCGGCGGTTCACAAAACAAATTACTGAACCGCTTCACAGCCAATGCCATTGGTATGCCGGTCGTAGCAGGCCCTGCGGAAGCAACGGCTATCGGCAATGCACTGATGCAGGCAAAAGGTCTGGGCATTGTTCAGTCTGTGGCAGAAATGCGGGCAATCGTTCGCCGTTCGATTTTGCCGGAAACATTTTATCCGGAAAATACTTCGGTCTGGGAGGATGCCTACAAACAATTTTTATCCATTATCAACAATGAAAATTATTAATATATACATAAATTAACTATATCCATTTTTTAACTATTAAAAAATATTTATTATGAGACATGTGATTTTTTTTGATTTGAAACCGATTAGGTTTTTGTTACTGTTTCTTTTTCTCCCTTTTGGCCTTTTTGCCCAGACTGTTTCTGTAACAGGTACGGTTAAAGACACAAACGGAGAAGGACTTATCGGTGTGAGTGTTGTAGAGAAAGGGACTATAAACGGTATTTTAACCGATATCGATGGAAAATATTCCCTGAATGTACAGCATAATGGCATCCTTGAATTTTCGTACGTGGGTTATGTAACTCAATCCATTAATGTGCAAGGGAAAACACTTATTGATGTTGCCTTGGAAGAAGATTTAAAGTCGTTAAGTGAGGTTGTGGTCGTTGGTTATGGCGTGATGAAGAAAAGGGATTTGACAGGAGCCTTGTCTTCTGTAGGAGAAGACAAAATCAAAGGTCGTTCGTACAGCAATGCCATGCAGGCGGTTGCAGGACAAGTGGCCGGAATTCAAATTCAACAGGTTCAAGGCGCTCCGGGATTTGCACCTTCTATTAAAATCAGGGGGAATACGTCTATCAATACAGGAACGAATCCCCTCTATGTAATTGATGGAATACCTTTAGAAGATATTTCCAAATCAAGTGGACAAGATAATTCAGCAGATGGAGGTTCAACCGGGTTAAGCTCCGCCTTTATAACAGCTAATCTTAATCCGTTGAATTATATCAATCCCAATGATATTGAATCTATTGAAATACTGAAAGATGCTTCTTCGGCGGCTATTTACGGTTCACGTGGTGCAAACGGAGTAGTACTCATTACTACGAAACAAGGAAAAGCCGGGAAGACAAGAGTAGAAGCGAATTACGAATTTGGAGTTTCTTCTGTTAATAGAAGAGTAGACATGATGAATGCCAAAGAATGGTTGGCCTACGAATCGCTGGCACGTTTGAATAGCGGGCAAAGCGTTCCTTCCATATTTTCAGAAACTGAATGGCTGGCTCGCATTGGTAATGGCACCGACTGGCAAGATGTACTATTCCGTAGCGGTATCACTCACAATGCCCAAGTCTTAGTATCGGGCGGCAGTGAAAAAACGCAATTTATGGTTTCGTCAAATTATTTGAACTCGCAAGGAGTGGTGGACAATAATGATTATGAACGGATAACAGTACGTTCTAATCTCCGCCATCAAATTTCCACGCGTGTCAAAATAGGATTAAATTCTTCATACGCAAGAGTTAGCACGAATGATGTAGGTACCGGCGGTAAAGCGGATGCTATATCGTTGTCATTGCAAAGTGCACCTGTATTCCCTGCATTTACAGAAAATGGTACGTATGGTCCATACGATCCGAATTCAATTTGGAATGCATTCAACCAAGCAGGTATCTTGCCCTCATCTTTGTGGCATCCTTATTCAATGACTCGCGAAGTAGATCGAAACAGACTTACCAGCAATGCAATGATTAACGCTTATCTGGAATGGACTATCATAGACGACTTGGTTTTTAAAACCTCTTTGAGTGATGCTTACAATAACATGCGTTACCAAAGCTATCAAACTGCTTTTCGCGGCTATGGGTGGCCGGGAGCTACGAGCCAAACGAATGCAAAAGGAAGATATAACACCGGCCAAACGAATAATTGGGTGTTCGAAAATACGCTCAATTATAATAAGACATTCGGCTCCCACTCAATAACAGGTCTTTTAGGCTACACAATGCAAGAAAACAAGTATGAAGAAAGTTTTATCGAATCAAATTCCTTTCCAAATGATATGGTACATACACTTAATGCCGGAAAAGTAGCTAACGCATTGACATTTGCAAGCGAATGGGCGCTAATATCGTATATTGCCCGTGCCACTTATTCTTACCAAGGAAAATATTTAGCTTCTGCATCTATTCGAGCAGATGGCAGTTCTCGTTTCGGCGTCAATAATCATTGGGGCTATTTCCCGTCAGCTTCGATCGGTTGGAGAATTTCGGAAGAATCTTTCCTGAAAAATACGAATTGGTTAAACAATCTCAAAGTAAGGTTAAGTTATGGCGAAACAGGGAACAATCAGGTTGGAGACTATTCTGCAATCGGTTTGTTGGGATACGTTTCTTACCCCATGAATGGAACGGTGACGCAGGGGATGTTCACCAACACTTATCCTGATAAGAATCTCACTTGGGAAAAAACAAGACAGGTGAACATCGGTTTTGACGCATCATTCTTTAATCAACGAATAGACGTATCGTTAGATTATTACCAATCACAAACAAGAGACTTGCTGTTTAATGTCCCAATACCGGCCATAAGCGGATTTTCCGAAACACTCACAAATATAGGAAAGCTGGGAAATAAAGGGCTTGAGTTCAATCTGAATACGCGCAATATCGAAGGAGATTTTTCTTGGAGAACCAACTTCAATATTTCCGGAAACCGCAACAAAATCCTTGAACTGGGAAACAATAACGCACCATTCAACGTAGTGGATTTCGACGCAAATGTGCGATTTGAAGTAGGAAAGCCGATGGCCTATTTTTATGGTTATGAACTCGACGGCGTGATTATGACTACTGCCGACTTAACTAAATATCCGGTATGGCCCGGAAGTGAAGCAGGTGATCCGAAAGTAGTAGATGTAAACGGAGATGGTAAAATTGATGCGGATGACCGCACAATGATAGGCAGCGCTCAGCCTGATTTCGTTTGGGGCATGACGAATACGTTCAGTTATAAAGGCATTGACTTGTCAGTCATGTTATCCGGATCGCAGGGAAATGAAATATTCAATCAGAATGCCCGCTATCTGAAGAGATACAATGGCTCAAGAGGGGCATATCAGGTAGTAGCAAATTACTGGAAATCGGAAGCAGAACCGGGAAACGGACAAATTCCTAAACCTCGCGCAAATGCTAACACCGTCCAAAATCTGGCTACTTCTTACTGGGTAGAAGACGGCTCTTTCGTTCGCATCAAAAATATCCAATTAGGCTATACTTTGCCTCAAAAGTTGACAAGTCATTATAAACTTTCTGCTGTAAAATTGTATGTGAACATGGAAAATGTGTATGTCTTCTCGGATTATTTGAACTATGACCCGGAGTCCAGCACATATACCACAGGGAATCTGGTGGGACTGGATTTTGGCTCTTATCCGAACCCATTTGTCTGTACATTTGGCGTAAATCTCAGTTTCTGATTTTTTATTATATTGCAAAATAAATAACTATATAAAATAATTACAAGTATGAAAAGTATGAAAATAATAATATTTGCCGCGTTTGCTTCTTTTGCGTTATTATTTACTTCGTGCGAAGATTTTTTGAATCGCACGCCCATTTCTAATGCAAATGAAGATGATTTCTATAAATCGGAAACAGATATTCAACTGGCAGTAGTTGCTGTTTATGCTACATTGCACGATTTATATGGCCCACAAAGTCTGATGTCATACTACGGGGAATTAATGTCCGACAATGCTTATTCGGAAAACGAAGTAAGCCCTAATGATATAAAACAATTTCAAAACGGCGCTGTGCGTGCTGATAATAATAAGTTAGAAGAGTATTGGAATACCTATTATTCTTCCATCTACAAGATAAATAACGTTCTTTCTAAACTCAATGGAAATATGTCTATTGCAACTACTTACGAGGCAGAACTCAAGTTTTTGCGAGCGCTTTATTATTTCAACATGCTTCAGGCATGGAACCGGATAGCGTTGGTAGTGGAGCCTCTTTCACTGACCCAAGCATACAGTACATCGCTTTCCACTCCGGAAGAAACTTATTCCCTGATTATTAGTGACCTCGACTTTGCTGTGGCCAATTTGCCCACTCAACCGAGGCAAATAGGAACTCCAACGAATGGCTCTGCTAATACTTTGTTGGGAAAAGTTTACCTGACACAGGGGAATAAATCTGCAGCCGCAACAGCGCTACAAAAGGTTTATGGAAAGTACAGTTTGGTAAATTATGCCGATTTGTGGGATTTGTCGAAGAAGAACGGGGCTGAGTCAATTTTTGAAATTCAATTTGCCGGAGGTGTAAACAATCCATACAGTAGATACTGGGCGATATTTACTCCATACGCAAACGGAGTTGTGACCCAATGGGGATTGGGAGATAATTTGGTAAGCGATGATTTGTGGAATGACTACGAGTCGGCTGATGCACGTCGTGACCTATCTGTTTTCGACCATTTTACCAATGATAAAGGATCAATAGATGATAAGCATTTTGCAAAGAAATGGGTAGATATGTCGGCTCCTTTGGATAATCAAACAGAAGCTTCAAATAACAATTTCATTGTTCTTCGTTATGCAGATGTATTGCTGATGTTGGCTGAAGCTACCGGAGATGCAAAATATCTGAATGAAGTCCGCAGCCGTCCGGGATTGACGCTTCCTCTTTATGGAACGTCCGGTTATCCTGCCGGATACAACACTTTTGCATTGGCTGTGGAACATGAAAGAAGAGTGGAGTTCGCTTTGGAATTTCATCGCTTCTTCGACCTGAAACGTACCGGTCGGGCTATTGATGTGATGAAAAACAGTTGGAAACACATTTCCTTTGATGAAAACCATCTCAATTTGCCTATTCCACAGGCTGTGGTAGATCAAAATCCGAATATTATCAAACAAAATCCGGGGTATTGATACTGAACCCGCATGTAAATTATGTACGTATGAAGCAAGTCTTATTGACATTCTTTTTGTTACTCACATGTTTATTAAAAGCACAGGTGTGGGAGGCCGATAACGGCGACGGAACCTACAAGAATCCCATTCTTTTTGCCGACTACTCCGACCCGGATGTCATTCGGGTCGGAGCGGATTATTGGCTGGTTGCTTCCAGTTTTACTTCCATGCCGGGTATTCCGCTTCTACATTCCAAAGATTTGGTTAATTGGCGTATTGTCAACCATATTTATGATGCGCTGCCTTTGGAAAAGTACAAAAAACCGGTTCATGGAGAAGGCTCGTGGGCGCCTGCCATCCGTCATCACAACGGAATGTTTTATGTTTATTTTTGCACGCCATACGATGGTCTTTTTGTGGCAAGGGCTACCAATCCGCTCGAAAAATGGGATGTCCGGCAGATTCTTCAGGTAGAAAAATGGGAAGACCCTTGCCCGTTCTGGGATGAAGACGGTCAGGCTTATCTGATACACAGTATTCATCGCGGAGGTCCGGCTATTTTGCACAAGATGTCTCCGGACGGTCTCCAATTGCTTGATAACGGCCGGGTGGTTTACCACAATATAGCAGTAAATCCGGTACTGGAAGGCCTGAAAATAGATAAACGCAAAGGTTGGTACTATATTTTTGCTCCGGCAGGAGGCGTATCAACCGGTTGGCAAACTGTCCTCCGGTCGCGGAACCTGTATGGCCCTTACGAAGCGCGGAAAGTGCTGGATGCCGGAAACGGTATCAACGGCCCGCATCAGGGTGGTTTGATAGATACGCAGACCGGTGAATGGTGGTTTATTCATTTTCAGTCGCGTGATGCTTATGGGCGAATTTTACACCTGCAACCGGCTGTCTGGACGGACGACGATTGGATAGTGATTGGCGATGACCCCGATGGCGATGGCTGCGGTATCCCTGTCTTGAGGCATAAAAAACCGGATGTGGGAAAAACGTATCCGGTGCAGACGCCGCAAACAACAGACGAATTTGAAACAAAAAACCTGGGTTTGCAATGGCAATGGAATGCTATCGAAAACCCTGCCTGGTATTCGCTTTCGGCAAAACCGGGCTTTATCCGCCTCTATGCAGAACCTTGCCCAACCGAACAGGGAAACTTGTATTATGCCGGTAATCTCTTGCTCCAGAAACTGCCTGCACCGGCGTTCTCCGCTACGACCCGGCTGGAAACGCACTTTACGGATGTCGGTGAGCGTGCAGGAGCCATCGTAATGGGAAATGCATTTACCTATATAGCCTTGATTAAAGGAGAAAATGGGAACCGGATTGCGGTGGTGACGGGACGCTACGACCGTATGCCGGTGGTCCCGGAAGAAGTGGCCGTTGCTGCAACGGATGTGAATGAGGTATGGTTTAAAATACAGATTTACAGTGACCGGCAATGTAGTTTTTCTTACAGTACGGATGGGGAAATATTTACGGATATAGGCGACCGTTATCCTGTCGTTCCGGGGACTTGGGTAGGCGGCAAAGTCGGCATTTTCTCTTCTTCTCCCAATATAGTAGCGGGCAAAGGATACGCCGACTTCGACTATTTCAGGCTGGAAAGTAAGATTGACCGGGAAGCTTTGGTAACACGAAACAATGTCCGGATAACGGATTTCGACACATTGGCTTCGCTTTCCGTGGGGAATGGCTCCTTTGCCTTTACGGTTGATGCTACCGGTTTGCAGACTTTTCCCGAATTATACAGTCGGGGAGTGCCGCTCGGAACCTGTTCCGAATGGGCATGGCATGCTTATCCCAATCCCGACCATCTTGTGCAAAAGGAAAGTTGGCAAAATTTTGATTTCCGCGGTCACGCCGAACCTTATGCCGTACAGATTCGTCAGCCCGGACGCGGTCATGAGGCAAGTGAGTGGTATCGCAGGAATCCTCACCGGATGCATTTGGGCAATATCGGGCTTGAACTGACCGATGCTCAAGGCTTAATGGCAACACCGGACAAACTAAGCGACATCCGCCAGGAACTGGATTTGTGGAATGGAGAAATCATCTCGGATTTTATTTATTGTCAAAGGCCTGTTTCCGTTCAAACGGTGAGCGGTACGGAACAGAGCCGGATAAGCGCCTCCGTTTCTTCTCCTCTTCTCAGAACCGGAGAAGTGAAACTCAAGTTGCACTTTCCTTATCCTCCCGGAGGTCATACCGATGACGGTTCCGATTGGAACAGTCCGGAAAAACACACTTCCGTAATTATAGAACAAGGTGATAATCATGCAATCATCAAACGGATACTTGATGAAACCGTTTATTTTGTGAAAATACAATGGAACGGTCAGGCAAAGATTACGGAAAAGGCTCCACATTACTTTGTGATTACGGCTTTGTCGGAGCATATCGAATTGACCTGTTTATTTGCAGATAAGCAACCGACAGCAGATTTACCTTTTTATGCCGAGGCAGCAGCAGCTTCAAGAGAATTTTGGCGCAATTATTGGGCAAGCGGCGCCGCTGTTGACTTCTCGGACTGTTCCGAGCAACGTGCCAAAGAATTGGAACGGAGGGTGATACTGTCGCAATATATCATGCGCTTGAACAACACGGGAAAATATCCTCCTCCCGAAACCGGTTTGGTATATAACAGTTGGTATGGCCGCCCTCATTTGGAAATGCACTGGTGGCACAGCGTACATCATGCGCTGTGGGGGCGCCCCGAACTGCTCGCAAAAAGCATGGATTGGTACAAAGAGGTAGCCCGTTTCCCGGCGAAAGCCATTGCCGGACGACAAGGTTTCGATGGTGTGCGCTGGATGAAAATGACTGATAACCTGGCAGGTGAAGCGCCATCCGATATAGGTTCTTTCCTGATATGGCAACAGCCGCATTTCATCTATTATGCCGAATTATGCTACCGGGCAAATCCATCACCTGAAACGGTAGACAAATACAAGGATTTAGTCTTTGAAACAGCTGAGTTTATGGCCTCGTTCGTTACTTACGATGCGACAAAAGACCGTTATTTACTGAAAGCTTACATTCCCGCCCAGGAAACTTTTCGTCCGGAGGAAACGCTCAATTCGCCGTTTGAATTGGCTTATTGGTATTGGGGACTGTCCACAGCGCAACGCTGGCGTGAACGAGCCAATGAAACACGTGACCCGAAATGGGACCGTATTCTTGCCCGATGGCCGCATTTGGCAGAGAAGGACGGTCTGTATCTTGCTTCGGAAAACGCAGTTGATACCTACGAAAACGTCCGTTTTACGAGTGACCATCCGATGGTTTTGGGTTCGTCGGGCATCTTGCCCGTCCCTAATCTTTTTGAAGCGAGCGCCATGAAAAACACTTTCGAATGGGTTTTCAATCATTGGAACTGGGAAAGCGCCTGGGGTTGGGATTTTCCCATGACCGCCATGTCGGCTGTCCGGCTTGGAATGCCGGAAAAGGCGATTGATGCACTCCTGATGGACAAACGTACAAACACGTATCTGAGAAACGGGCATAACTATCAGGACGAACGTTTGCGTATTTATCTACCGGGAAATGGAGGCTTACTGACTGCTGTCGCCCTGATGTGCGCCGGTTGGGATGGTTCTGAAGACAATCTTCCCGGATTCCCTAAAAACGGGCAATGGAATGTGAAATGGGAAGGGCTTCAAAAAATGCCTTGATAGTGATGAACAATAAACAGTAAATAATAAAATGAAAAAGAAAATTCTTTTACTTGCCGCCATAAGTTTCGCGTGTTTTTTTCAACTTTCGGCTAAGCAGTACAATATCAATGATTTTGGAGCAGTTGCAGACACTGCCGTCTTGAGCACGCAAGCCATACAAAAGGCAATAGATGCCTGTTCTGCTGATGGCGGTGGGCAAGTTGTGATTCCTGCCGGATTTTATCAAACCGGGTCCATTATTTTGAAAAGTAATGTGGATTTTCACCTTGAAAATGGAGCTGTACTTTTGGGCAGCAAGAATTTGGATGATTATATCCAACTGAAACCGGCTTATGTTTCTTTACGCACGCAGGAAGCCACAATACAACTGATATATGCCGAAAATGCGGAAAATATTGTCCTTTCGGGCTTTGGAATGATTGATGGACGCGGGAGTATTTTCCCAAAATTAACATGGAATGACGAGGGCATCACCCGTCCGCACTTATTGCGTTTTATCACTTGTAACCATGTAGTTGTAAAGGATATTACACTGAAAAATTCGGGTTGCTGGATGCAACATTATCTTGCCTGCGAAAATCTGCAAATCAACGGTTTGCGGATATTTAACCGAAATAATTACAACAATGATGCACTTGATTTGGATGGCTGCCGGAATGTAACGGTTGCGAACCTGATAAGCGATTCGGATGATGATGGAATCACCTTGAAAAGCACTTCGCCCAAACCTTGCGAAAATATTTCAATCAGCAATTGTGTCATCAGCAGTCGTTGCAATGCCATTAAACTGGGAACGGAAAGCAACGGCGGATTTAAAAATATTAACATATCCAATTGTGTAGTAAAACCTTCTGACGTAGAGGCTCCGGCTTTTTTCGGACGGGAAAAGGGCACTTCCGCCATCGCCTTGGAAATTGTCGATGGAGGAACGATGGAAAATATATCGGTTTCAAATATCGTAATTGATGGAACCGAATCACCCGTTTTTATTCGTTTGGGCAACAGGGCGCGTCCCTACCGAAAAGATTTGACTGTTGATAACGTAGGAAAGCTGCATTCGATAAGTCTTAGCAACATACGCATACAGAACGCAGGGAAGACCGGCTGTTCCATAACCGGACTGCCCGGTTATCCGGTCCATCATATTCGCTTGAACAACGTTGTGTTGGAGCAAGCCGGCGGGGGAAAACCGGAAGATATCAATGCCGTGATAGAAGAAAAACCAATGGAATATCCCGAAGCAACAATGTTCGGCACATTGCCTGCTTATGGGTTTTATATCCGTCATGCGGCGGATATATCTTTTGACGGAGTAGAATTAGCTGCCGTTGCGGAAGACGTTCGTCCTGCTCTTTTCCTCGAAAATGTAGAGAAAGGCATATTCAGTAATATGCAACTTCAAAGCAATAAAAAAACAGAAGCAACTGTTTGGGTGAAAAGCGCTAAGGATATTGTTATCAGTGGTTCTGTATCAAAAGGAGAGGAAGCGGCTTCTTTTGTGAAATTTGCAGATGATAATAATGTCCGGATATCAATCGTAAATCAAGTCGATAAATAAAAGAGATATTAATTAAATTTTTATTACAAATGAAACTCGAATTCGTACAAAAAGCGTATGAGATAGCCAAAGAGCGCTATCAATCCATTGGTGTAAATGCAGAAGAAGTCTTGGAACAACTGCAGCAAGTATCCGTTTCCATCCATTGTTGGCAAGCCGATGACGTAACCGGTTTTGAAAACTTGGGTAATCTGGGCGGCGGTGGCATCCAAGCCACGGGAAACTATCCGGGAAAGGCTCGCAATATCGCCGAGATTCGGCAGGATATCGAAAAAGTACTGACTTTGGTAGGCGGACAACACCGTTTGAATTTACATGCTATCTATGGGGATTTTCAGGGAAAAATAGTGGACAGGAATGAAATAGAAGCTGTTTATTTTACCAGTTGGATGCAGTGGGCCAAAGAAAAAGGACTGAAACTTGATTTCAATTCCACTTCTTTCGGACATCCCAAGAGCGGAGATTTGACATTGGCCAATCCCGACAAATCCATCCGTGACTTCTGGATTGAACATACCCGGCGTTGCCGTCATATTTCAGAAGAAATGGGAAAATTTCAGAACGACCCCTGTATTATGAACCTTTGGATACATGACGGGATGAAAGACCTGACCGTCAACCGCTACAAATACCGTCAGATTTTGGAACAATCCTTAGACGCCATTTTCGAAAAGGAATACCGGAACATGAAAGATTGTATCGAAGCTAAATTATTCGGTATCGGGCTGGAAAGTTATACCGTCGGCTCTTACGATTTCTATCTGGGCTATGGCGTTAAAAAGCAAAAAATCGTTACATTGGATACGGGGCATTTCCATTTGTCGGAAAGTATTGCCGATAAAATCCCGTCACTCCTGCTTTTCACGCCGGAAATCATGTTGCACGTGAGCCGTCCTATTCGTTGGGATTCCGACCATGTAACGATTCTGAACGATGATGTAACAGAATTGGCCAAAGAAATTGTTCGCGCCGACGCATTGAGCCGCGTACATATCGGCTTGGATTATTTCGATGCTTCCATCAACCGGATTGGCGCGTATGTTATCGGTATCCGTTCCACGCAAAAAGCATTCCTGCAGGCCTTACTCGAACCGATAGGCAAATTGCGCGAATATGAAGCCAATGGACAATATTTTGAACGTCTTGCTTTGCTTGAAGAAGCAAAATCCTTGCCGTGGAACGCAGTTTGGGACTATTTTTGCCTGAAAAACGATGTCGCTATAGGCGAAGCATATATTTCGGAAATTCAACAATATGAAAAAGAAGTAACAAGTAAGCGATAATTAAAAAAATGGAAGCAAAAAAAGGAAGTTTGAAAAGCACCATTGCGGTGTCATTGACAAATTATTTGGACGCAGGCTCTATTGTGGCAGGCGCGAGCGGATTAACGTTGTGGAAAAACTATCTTAGTTTACAAGATATACATCTCAGTTGGCTTAACGCTATCAGCGCCAACTGTTTTGGTGCAGCTATAGGCGCTATTATCGGCGGTTTTCTGGCTGATAAATTCGGACGAAAAACGATTTATACCTACAATATGCTTGTTTATATGACAGGTGTAGCCATCATTATGTTGTCCGTCAGTTTTCCGATGCTCTTATTGGGATTTCTTATAACGGGAATTTCGGTTGGTGCAGGCGTACCTGCCTCTTGGACCTATATTTCCGAAACTTCCGAAGTGAGCAATCGCGGGCGAAATATCGGTATTTCGCAATTTGCGTGGTCAATTGGTCCTGCCATTATTTTCCTGTTGGGAATGTTGTTGGCAAAAGACGGAGTATTGGGAAAATTTATTTACGAAAAACTCATTTCGATAGGCTGGACGCCGCAATCGGCGGAATTATTCGGCAATCGTATCATCTTTGGCACATTATTTGTAGTGGCTTTAATAGCCTGGCTTTTGCAGCGTCAATTGGACGAATCAAAAGATTGGGAAAACAGCAAATCGCAGCAAAAACAAAGCAGTCGGCAAACAGGCGTATTTTCTTCGTTCGGCGCATTGTTCAAAAACGTTGTTAATGTGCGTACGATTATTTATTTGGCAGGCATTTATTTGACTTGGAACTTGGTGGCAGGTGTGATGGGATTTTTTATGCCGCACGTTTACGAAACAGCCGGAGGTGTTACCAACGAGTATGCCAATCGGTTGCAGACAGTGATGTGGGGACTTACGGCATTGGTGTCTTTCTTCGGTTTTGCGCTTTTGTCCGACAAAGTCAACCAACGTTTGCTTTATATAGGCGGCACTTTGCTTGGCGTTTTGGCCTGGGTGGTACTTACTTTCATTGGCATCACCAACGGCACAGCGCTTTGGATTTTTGTCATTCTTTGGGGCGTTCATGCAGGCTTTGGCGTGCAAGCATTTTATGCGCTTTGGGCATCGGAACTTTTCCCTGCCAAATATCGCGCTGCTGCTCAGGGAATAATGTTCTTTATCGTCAGAGGAGTAGCCGGCATTTGGTCGTTTATTTTTATAGGCGTCTTTGACAAATCGGGATTCTACACTTCGGGCGTAATAATGGTAATCTTATTAGCTATTGTATTGATTGTCGGCGCTATTTGGACGCCCAAAACGCAAGGCAAATCGCTGAAAGAAATTACAAAAGAACGCTACGGCGACCAATAAATTTATAATATATAATTCATAATCATACAATGAAGTCTATTTTAGACAATCGCCCTTTGCTGGCGAAACAAGTAGCAGAAGTAGCGGAAGTAGCCGGATATTTGTGGCAAAAAGGCTGGGCGGAACGCAATGGAGGCAATATTACCATCAATATCACAGCAGTGATTGATGACGAACTGCGGCAAATGAGACCGATTAGCGAACCGATACCGATTGGAAAAGTTCTGCCGCAGCTGAAAGACTGCTTTTTTTTCTGTAAGGGCACCAACAAACGGATGCGTGACCTCTCGCGGCAACCGATGGAAAACGGGGCTGTCATCCACATTCTGGACGATTGCAGCAGCTATGTAATTGTGGCGGACAAACCGGTGAAGCCGACATCAGAACTGTCTTCTCATCTGTCTATGCACAATTATCTGATTGGTAAAGGCTCAAACTATAAAGCGGCCTTGCATACACATCCGATTGATTTGGTGGCGATGACGCATCATCCGGCCTTTCTGGAAAAAGATGTTCTAACGAACTTGTTATGGAGCATGATTCCCGAAACGCGGGCTTTTTGTCCCCGCGGATTGGGAATTGTCCCTTATAAATTGCCCGGTTCGTTTGACTTGGCCGACGCCACTATCCGGGAATTAGCCGAATACGACGTAGTGATGTGGGAAAAACATGGCATTTGCGCCGTCGGTGAAAACATCATGGAAGCATTCGATATGGTAGATACGCTATCCAAATCGGCACAGATTTATCTCACAGCCAAATCTATGGGTTTTGAACCACAGGGAACGACACCGGAACAGATGAAGGAACTGAAAGAGGTTTTCGGATTGCCGAAATAAGGAAATATGGAACTCTGGCTCGGCGCAGGCTCCGCCTGCGTCAAGTGGGGGTTGACTTTTTGACCATTTCTACCGCTGTCCTGACAGAATATTTAAATTTATATAATCGCTGGATCACTGTTGAACTAAAATATTTTTTCAGTTTTTAAATAAATGTTGTACCTTTGTGTTGTAGTATATACTTTTAAATTTGGAACAGCAAAACAATACAATTGATATTGAACAATTAGCTCTACGCAATCAAGACGTTTTTCGCCAATTGTTTATGCAATATTTTCCGAAAGTAAAATGTTTCATTGTTTTTTTTGTTAAAAAGGAAACCGTAGCAGAAGAACTGTCACAAGATGTATTTGAAAACATTTGGAAAAATTGTGAATTTCTGCGCAATGTCCAATCCCTGAGCGCCTACATATTTCGGATGGCTAAAAATATAGCTATTAACTATTTGAATCATAAAACAGTAGAAGAAAATTATTTATCATCTTATATTCCCGAAGAAGAATATTCGATCGAAGATGACATTTATGCTAAAGAATTAGCCTTGTTGATTCGACTGACTGTAGAACGGATGCCGACACAACGCCGCCGGATTTTTGAGATGAGCCGTATTCAGAATATGAAAAACGCCGACATAGCGGAAAAATTACAAATTTCAAAAAAAACCGTAGAAAATCATTTAAATTTGGCTCTCAAACAAATCCGCGAAATAACCCTCTTAATCGGTTTATTTTTTATTGCGCAATAGTTATTTTTCCCGACCTTTCAATTTTTTTTTATTCCCGTTGGGTGTAAACCGTTCTTTCCTTGTCTTAATAAATGAATAACGGAAAAATATGACGAACGCACGTAAAATTATTGAAGCTTATTTCTCGAAAAATCATTCGGATGACCTGCAAAAGGACTTTGTTTTGTGGCTGAACGATGAACGGGACAGCCGCGAAAAAGACGATATTCTTTTCGAAATATGGGAAGGTATCAGGGAGGAAGTTGGCCCTTCGACTGAAATTTCGTACCGGAAACTGCAAACAAAAATAGCCGGTCATCGCCGACTGGCATCCATCCGTTCCTACGCGACGAAGTGGATGCGGATTGCCGCCCTGTTCCTTCTTCCTTTATTATCTGTGGCGCTTACCTATTTGTATATGCAAAATACTCACCCATTAATGGAAACGGAGGTGCAATGGGTGGAATGTATCGTTCCCAACGGTGAACTGCGTACCGTTAATTTGCCTGATTCGTCGAAAGTGCAACTGAATGCGGGCAGTATCCTGATTTATCCGCAACATTTCGGCCAAACGCGAAATGTTTATCTCAATGGTGAAGCTTATTTCTCAGTTGCACAAGACAAAAAACATCCTTTTATCGTCAAAACCACCGATTTGAATGTGGAGGTATTAGGAACGGTTTTCGATGTATCAACTTTTGCCAACGATGAACAGGCCGTCGTTACCCTCGAATCGGGAATAGTGAATGTACAATTCCGCGACAACCGACATCCGGCGGTAACGCTGCTACCCAACGAACAGGTGCGTTTCCATCATGCTTCCGGAACAGTCGAAAAGCAGGCGGTGAAGGTAGCGCCAGTCATCGCATGGACACAAGGTAATCTGATTATTCAACGTATGAGTATCGAAGAAATAGCCAAAATCATCGAACGCAAATACAATCTAAAAATCTATGTTAATTCCAAAAAATACCCTAACGAACGTATTTCGATGAAATTGATGCACAATGAAAGTATTACCGAAGTGATGGGCATTTTACAACATTTGGTTCCGAATTTAGGATATAAAATAGAAAACGAACATTTATATATTTATTAAAAATTAATAGCGATGAAACACAACAAATATTCAATGTTGGCAGTAATGTTGGTCGTATGTATCTTTTCGACCGGAAGATGTTATGGGCAGGAAAACACGGAAAAAACGCCCGAAGTGAAAAATATTATCTTTATGATTGGGGATGGAATGGGACTCGCTCACGTGGCGGCGACTACCATCTATCGCAACTACGAGCCGCTCCATTTGGAACGCGCCCAATACATCGGATTGGCAAAAACCTATTCCAGCAACAACCGCGTAACCGATTCGGCCGCATCAGGCACCGCGCTTGCCACTGGTGTGAAAACCTATAATGGTGCCGTTGGAGTAGACACTGCCAAACATGCCGTTCGCACTATTCTTGAAAAAGCCGAAGATAACGGTAAAGCTACGGGAATGGTGGTAACCTACTCTGTTACCAATGCCACACCGGCCACATTTATAGCTCACGTCGAATCGCGTAAAATGGAAGAAGAAATTGCCGAATACTATCTTAAAACCGATATAGACGTGTTTATGGGAGGCGGCACACAATTTTTCAAGGAACGTAGCGATAAGCGTGATTTGGCCGACGAACTGGAAGCAAAAGGCTATCAAATTGTCTATACGCTCGACGATATACTCTCGTTTAGTGGAAATCGACTGGGCGCCCTACTTGCTCCTAATGCCATGCCGAAAATGAGTGAAGGACGCGGCGACTATCTACCTCTCGCTACTGACAAAGCACTCGAAATATTGAAAAACAATTCCCAAAAAGGTTTTTTTCTGATGGTCGAAGGCTCCATGATAGACGGAGGAGGGCATAAAAACGATGCTGTCATGGTTATTGACGAAACAATCGACTTCGACAAAGCGGTGGGCGTGGCATTCGACTTTGCAGATAAAAATCCAGGCACATTGGTGGTAGTAACCGCCGACCACGAAACGGGCGGATTGTCCCTTCCCTCCGGTAAACCCGATTTCACCCTCCCCGACCAAGGAATTAAATATGCTTTCAGCACAGGAGGACACACAGGTATTTTTGTCCCAATTTATGCGTATGGCGCGGGTGCCGAAAATTTCAGTCGCATTTTGGAAAATACCGATATTCCGAAAATAATGGAACAGCTGGCCGACATAAAATAAATGTAGATCTTTTTATTAATATTTATTGTTAATTATATTATTATGAAACAATTACATCCAAATTGCATCGTATTGCTTCTATTTCTTTTGGGGCTTTCTTTTGCAACAAAGGCTCAAACGCAAAAAATCACATTGCCTCAGAGGCAAATGACTATTCTGTCTGCTTTTGAGGAAGTCGAGAAACAAACACAGTTGACGATTGCTTACAACGAGGCGATACTCAACGTAAACCGGAAGATTTCGGTAAACGCAACGAACAAACCGCTCTCGGAAGTCATGCAAGTCATTTTGAAAGGAACAAACACCACATTCAAAATCCAGGGCAAACAAATTATTATTGTTACCGAACATTTCGCTTCGACGCCAAATCGCTATACGGGCACGGTAGCTGATCCCAAAGGTGAAGCAGTAACCGGAGCCACTATCCGGTTGAAAGACGGCTCTGCAGGCGCCATATCGGATATCAACGGGAATTTTGTGCTGGATGCGGCCGTCGGCTCAATGATCCGGATATCGTATGTAGGCTATGTAACGCAAGACGTAAAATTAGGCGAGCAACAACACCTGAAAATTGTGCTTCAAGAAGACAGCCGTTTGATGGATGAAGTGGTAGTAGTAGGTTACGGTACCCAGCGCAAGGTCTCCATCACGGGTGCCGTAGCAGCTGTATCCGGCAACGAAATTTCCACTACAAAAAACGAAAATCTAATGAATGCGCTAAGCGGCAAAATGGCAGGACTACGCGTTGTTCAGAACACCGCCGAACCTGGAGTATTTACGAATTCGTTCGAAATGCGCGATTTCGGTACTCCTTTAGTGATTATTGACGGCGTTCCCCGCGATAATATGGCGCGTATCAATTCCGAAGATGTTGAAAGTATCTCTTTGTTGAAAGATGCCGCTTCAGCTGCCGTTTACGGAGTACGCGCCGCTAACGGCGTGGTATTGATTACCACCAAACAAGGATTGAATCAAAAATTGCAACTGAAATATTCGGGCAATTTTGCCATGCAGATGCCGTCTGGTTTTCCGAAAACCATCAATGCCGTTGAATATATGACCTTGTTGAATGAAAAAGCCATGCATAGCGTGGACAATCCGCAAAGAATTTTTTCCGATGCTGATATTGAGCCTTACCGCAACGGATCGTTACCATCGACCGATTGGTATTCCGAATTGATACGGGATGTTGTGCCGCAAACTCAACACACTATTAGCGCTACCGGAGGAAACGATAAAACGCATTATTACCTGAGTTTAGGCTACCAGTATCAGGATGGATTCCTGAAAAGCGGCTCCATCAATTACGGCCGTTACAATGTACGGTCGAATGTTTCGAGTCGGTTGACCGATCGCATCAAAGTTGGTTTGAATATGTCGGCCATCATGGACGAACGCCACCGCCCGTATGAAGGAATGGATCAAGTGAACAAGTCGTTCTGGCGTTCCAATCCCAAAGATCCCATCTTTGCCAATAACAGGGAAAACTATTACAACAACGGCAGTGTGGACGCCAATAATCCTATCGCCATGTCAATCGCCGATATGGCCGGTTACCGCAACAGCGCCAAACGATGGCTTCAATCTACTTTTAACATCGAATACAAGATGCCATTCATCGAAGGCTTGAAAGCTAAGGGATTGTTTAGCTACGACTACAATACGACAATCAATAAAGATTATAAACGCACCTATTCTATTTACAAGTACAGTGCAAAAGACGACAGTTATGTGGAAACCATCAAGCAATCGCCGGCTACCTTGCGCCGCACATTCAGCGAAGACGACATTCTTTTGTATAACGTTTCACTGAATTATAATCGCCTGTTTACCGAAAAGCACGACATCGGCGCCCTGCTCTTGTTTGAAGAACAACGACAGAAGGGCGACAATTTCTATGCGCAACGCGATTTGCCTTTGCCAGTGGATCAGTTGTTTGCCGGAAGCAGCGACAATGTATTGGGAGGATCCGATATTGCCAATGTGTATGAGCATGCCAATCGCGCGATTGTTGGACGGGTAACCTACGCATTCAATTCAAAATATATGGCTGAGGTAAGTTTCCGCTACGATGCCTCTTCCAAATTTGCCCGCAATGCCACTTGGGCGCTTTTTCCCTCTGCCTCTTTGGGATGGCGGATTTCGGAAGAAGTTTTCTGGAAAAACTCGTTGTTCGCGGTTATCAACAATTTCAAATTACGGGCTTCTTATGGTAAGGTGGGCGACGACGGCGCATTAGACTATCAATGGCTCGCCGGATACATTTATCCCGTTGCAGGAACGCCCCGTAAAAAACCGGGCGGATATGTGATTGACGGCAAATATATTGCAGCTTCAGAAATTATGGACGTGATTAATCCGAATATTTCATGGAATGAATCCACAACAAGCAATATCGGCATAGATATGGACGGATGGAAAGGTTTGGCAGGGTTTACTTTCGATATGTTCCGTCGCAACAGGAGCGGATTATTGGCAACCCGTCTGGCAGAACTGCCCGGTATTGTCGGTGCCGGTCTTCCACAGGAAAATCTGGAAAGCGATCGCACCGAAGGATTTGAACTCGAATTGCGACACCGCAACCATATCAACAAAGTTAAATATTCGATATCCGGCGTATTCTCTTTCGCCCATACCAAAAATATTTTTGCCGTAGAAGAAAAGGCCGGAAATTCGTATGAAAACTGGATTCGGTCGAAATCCAATCGTTATACCTATGCTACTTGGGGATGGGGAAAAGATGGCCGCTATGAATCATGGGATCAGATTGTAAACAGTCCGGTTTATACAAGTTCCGGAACTATTATCGGTGACTATGTCTACCAAGACTGGAACGGAGACGGAGAAATATCGGACCTCGACCGCTATCCTTTCGCTTATGGCGACAAACCGTTGATTAATTATGGAATGACTTTCAATATAGAATATAAAGGATTAGATTTTAATATGTTGTGGCAAGGAGCGGCGATTACGTCCGTGGCTTATGTCGAACAATTACGCGAGCCTATGTGGGGTAGTAGTACCGGCAGCTCGTTGAAACAATTCATGGACAGATGGCATCCCGCCGACCCAACCGCTGACCCCTATGCTTATGGCACCCAATGGATTTCGGGACATTACGCCTTTACAGGTACAAATCCGGATGTGGACTCCGAGTTTAACAGGCAAAATTCAAGTTATCTTCGTTTGAAAAGCATTGAGTTGGGATATTCGATTCCGGAAAAAATCAATCGCATGTTCGGCATTCAAGGAATGCGCATCTATGCCAATGCGTACAACTTGTTAACTTTCACAAAAGTAAATGCCATCGACCCAGAGCATCCGGCTACTACCAACGATGGCTATTTGTATCCACTGAATAAAACCGTTACTTTCGGTTTGAATGTTAATTTTTAAAATGTAAAAAATATGAAAAGGAATAAATATATTGTAGCTGCACTGCTCTTTGCCGGTTTACACTTTCAATCCTGTGTCAATATTGAAATAGAACCCATCAACCGCGTAAAAGACACAGAAATTTTCGGTAGCGAAACAGGGCTTTTTACCTACCGGTCGCAAATGTATTGCGAATTACCCATTGAAGATTTCAAATATGCACACGACAAATTGTTCAACGACCATAACTGCACTAAATCCATTAACAGTTTGGCTGGCGAATCCATCAGTCGTGATGTAAGCGGAGCCGACACAGAAAAGGTTGGTTATTGGGAAGAAGCCTATACTCTCATCCGTCGCGCCAATTATTTTATCGAACATTTGCCGGAATACGAATACATTCACGGCCCGGAGCGCATCAAGCACCTACTGGGCGAAGCTTATTTTATCCGGGCTTATACCTGTTTTGCATTGGCTAAACGCTACGGAGGCATTCCCATCGTTCAACGGGTATTGCAATATCCGGAAGAAAGTATCGAAGATTTACAGTTGCCCCGCAATAGCGAAGAAGAAACTTGGGACGCTATCGCTGCCGATTTCGATTATGCCATTGCCAATATGGATGAAACCGGTTTGCGCGGAACGGCAAACAAATATGTTGCAGCAGCCTATAAATCGCGGGCAATGTTGTATGCCGGATGTATTGCCAGATACAATACCATTACCCTCCGCGATAATCGCAATACTTTGGTTTGCGGCATCCCCGCTTCCCGTGCAAACGACTATTTCAAGCAAAGTTACGAAGCCGCCAAAATAATGGAAGGCAAGTATAGCCTCTATCTGAAATCGTGGAAAGCCGATGACAAAGAGGCGCAATACAAAAACTTCCTCGAAATATTTTCGCAAAACAAGGCAGCGGATCATTCCGAAATTATTTTCGTAAAAGATTTCAACGAGCCGGAATCCGTATCAAGTTGGGATGCTTATCATGTACCGCTTCAAGGAAAAGGTCCCAACGGCTATTCTCAGGAGACGAATCCGACTTTGGATTTTGTGGAATTGTTTGATGGAATTGACAAAGATGCCAAGGGTAAATTTGCCAATCTCGACGCTTCGGGACATTATCGCTATTTCGACAACACTATGGAGCCTTTCCAAAATGCCGAACCCCGCTTACGGGCTACGGTAATTTTCCCTGGGGATATTTGGAAAAGCATGGTCATCGAAATTCGTCGGGGTATTTATACGGGGCCAATTACCGGTGGTATTTCACGTTTTCTGGCTGAAAATGCAACTACGGCTTATACAAGTACCCAAGTATATAAAGACAACAAGTTAATTCTGTCGGCCGATGCCAATCAGAAACCCTACGAAATCAGTCCGGGCATATTTATGAATCCGGCCGGACTTACCGGCACGTTCAACTCGGGTACAACCTGTCTCACGGGATTTTCTTTGCGCAAATTACTGGACGAATCGGTTCCGACCGAGCTGGTGCGCGAACGGTATTGTACAACATCGTGGATTGATATGCGGTATGCCGAAGTATTACTCAATCGTGCCGAAGCAGCCTGTGAACTGTTTATCGCCGGTGAAGGCAATGCTTACCGAACCGATGCCTATAACTGTATCCGGGAAATCCGCCAACGCGCCGGGGCAGATCCGCTGAATGACGAGGTGGGCATAAACATGGACGTTGTCCGCAACGAACGCAAAAAAGAATTAGCCTTCGAGCACAAAGCATGGTGGGATATGCGCCGATGGAGGACTATCGAAAAAGAACAAAATACTCAGGTATATCGCATCATAATGCCATTTTACATCAAAGAAAACGGAAAATATATTTTTGACGTCCGCTTGGATGAGAAAAACAAAAAATACACCTTCAATACCAAATGGTATTATCAAGAAATTCCTTCGAGCGAAATTTCAAAAAACCCGAATATTATTCAAAATCCTGGTTATTAATTCAATAGAAAATTAACAAGTCATGAAAACAATCAAACAAATAATTCTGGTCGTACTGCTTATGAGCGGTTTTACCTCCTGTTTTGAAATTGATAATTACGATGAACCGAAAGAAACCCTCCAAGGGAAAATCGTAGCCAAAAATACAGGCGCTCCCATTCAAACGCAAACCGGTAGCGAAGGCATCCGGATTAAAATACTGGAATACAGCTGGAGCGACAATCCGACTCCCTACTATTTTAATTGTATACAGGACGGCACCTTCAACAATACAAAAATTTTCAAGGGAAACTACAACATTGAGCCGTTGGGCGCTTTTGTTCCCCTGCTCATCAAAGATGCAAGCGGAGCAATCGTGAAAGACGAAACAAAAACCGTTGATATTAATGGCACAACGAAACTGACGTTTGAAGTCGAGCCTTTCCTGAACATTGAATGGGTGGGCGAACCTGTCAAAAACGCTAACGGAACGGTTACAGCGCAGGTAAAAGTAACTCGGGGCACCGATCATCAGGACTATCAAAAAAACCTGACAGATATTTACCTTTTTGTGTCCAATAATTCATACGCAGGAAACAATAACTACATTTCCAATTATTCGACCAAAGAAACCTATTCGGGCAACGCAGGCAATAGTGTGTTGGGTGCTACGGTATCCATTACAACCAAAGCGCTCCCGACCGACCGCGTATTTTTTCTGCGTGTGGGCGCTCGCATTGATGTGATGACCGATGGGATTCAGCGTTATAATTATTCAACGATTCAATCGGTGGATTTACGATAAGATACTTATCTATACAAGCATGAAACACTTACCATAATAGTTTTTTCTTCCTGTTTGGAAACTCACTTGTGGCGAACTCGTCATAGTAAGTATTTAACGATTAGCAGGGGATGTCTCCGCTTCGCTTCGCTCTTGTCGACCTGAGCAAAGCGAACGCATGGAGACATCCCCTGCTAATCGTTAATCATTGAATGTAAAAGTGTTATATGTTTACAATTACATGTGCGACAATTTTGAATGCACTCCTTTTCCGCTGTCTAAAATTTTTTATGTATCTTTGTCCTAAGTTTGTCGCAGGTACTTAAATCTGCGTATATCCATCATTTTTATAATAATTAAAGATGGCAAATAAAATGAACAAAATTGTATTAACATTGGTGTCCGCTATTTTTTCAATTGTGGTCTATTGTCAGACAACAGAAGTTTCAGCTAAATTCAATTTGGGTTTTGAGCGTGTTGAAAACGGTAAACCGACAGGCTGGCAGGCGAACGGAGGACAGAACTATAAATTCTCATTAGATTCAACTATTGTAAAGAATGGAAAATATGCCGCTGCCATCGAATTTATGGATGGTGCGCCGCAATTTGGAATGTGGGGATTCATTCTTCGCGAAAATTATGAAGGCAAGGTAATTACACTTTCAGGATATGTCAAAACAGAGAATGTTGAGGGTTATGCAAGTCTGTTGATGCGTATTGACCCCGAAATTGCTTTTGACCAAATTAAAATTGCAGGAACTACCGAATGGAAAAAGTATGAGATTTCCTTACGTATGAACCCTAAAAAAACCACTAATTATGCTTTGGGTGCGGTATTGAATGGAAAAGGGAAAATCTGGGTCGATGATTTAAAAATTTTCGTTGACGGGAAGGACATCGGTGAATTACAATCAATTGAGCTGGAAGCATTGGCTAATCAAGATAATATTGACTTTGACAAAGGCTCAAATATAAGAATTGAACAGCTAAATACCGCTTCTATAGAAAATTTAAGCGCTTTGGGTTTGATATGGGGCTTTTTGAAATACTATCATCCGAATATTGCAAAAGGTTATTATAATTGGGATTATGAACTTTTCAAAATTTCACCTCCCATTCTGAACGCAAAGAACAACGTTGAACGAGATGAAATTTTTGTAAAATGGATAAACGATTTGGGTGAATTTGCTGAAGCGAAAGAAGAAATCACGCACAATTTTGAAACAAAAATAAAGCCGGACTTGGACTGGATAAAAAATGGCGGATTTTCAAATGAACTTTCTTCCCTGCTCCTAAACGTGAAATCCGCAAACAGAACGGGACAAAACTACTATGTAAGATACCAACTTGGTGGTATTCCTGATTTTAAAAATGAAACGGAATATACGCTCGCTATTTTAGAATTAATTGGACGGATACATGATACACATGCAAATATTTTGGGCGATAATCAAATTTTAACCCATTATTTAGGGAAACAGTATGCCCCTGTTGAACTGACATTTATTGAGAATAAACCGGTAGTTACCGGATTTTATGATAAAAAAAAGGGTGAAGACACGGGATTGAAAACAGGGGATGTTCTGACAAAAATTAATAAGGTTTCCGTAACTGAAATGGTAATGAATGCCTTAAAATATACGCCTGCTTCGAACTATCCAACACAATTAAGAGACATGGCTACTAAACTATTGAGAACAAACGATTCTGTGATTCATGTTGAATTTATCAGAAACAGTAAAATTCAAAGAAAAGTAATAAAAACGTATACTGATAAAGAAATTGATATTCCCATTAGGTACTTGGTTACAGATACTTGTTTTAAGATGCTTAACAAAGAAATCGCTTATATTAACAACGGTTCGCTTAAAAGATCTTATTTGCCGAAAATTTGGGAAGAAATCCGAAACACAAAGGGATTAATTATTGATGATAGAAACTATCCTTCTGATTATCCTATTTATGATTTGTGCAATTATTTGATGCCTGATGCAACACCTTTTGTTAAATTTTCTGTTGGAAATATTGAAACCCCAGGGCTTTTTTCTCTTGGAAATGCAAGAAACACAGGAAAGAAAAATGAAGATTCTTACAAAGGGAAGGTCATAATTTTGGTAAACGAACAGACACAAAGTTCGGCAGAACTTCACGCAATGGCATACAGCGTTCACCCCAACGCATTGATAGTGGGTTCTACAACGGCCGGAGC
The DNA here is from genome assembly GCA_031289145.1 of Dysgonamonadaceae bacterium. GTDB lineage: Bacteria > Bacteroidota > Bacteroidia > Bacteroidales > Azobacteroidaceae > Azobacteroides. Next base: position 83,700 of record JAITQA010000118.1, read on the forward strand.
AGATGGTGACATGTCGGTTTTTAGTCTTCCGGGAGGAATAAGTACAGCGATAAGTGGTATCGGGATTTATTATCCGGATGGAAGAGAAACGCAACGAATCGGTATCGTTCCCGATGTTGAAATAAGACCTACAATTCAGGGCGTTAAAGAGGGGCGAGACGAAGTAGTGGAAAAAGCAATAGAAATTATTAACAAACACTAAAAAATCAATAGTGTTAAGGAAAAAATTTTTTCGTATATCCGTATGGGTGATACTGTCTGTTTTGTTTTTGGTATTGCTGACTTATCTTCTGTTGTGGTTGCCGCTTGTCCAGCAGAAGATAACGAATATTGCCCTGCAGGAAGTGATGAAAAAGACTCATGGGAAAGTCAGTATCGGCAATATTCGCTTCATCCCTTTCAATCATTTGCGCTTGGAAGATATTTATGTCGCCGACTTAAAAGGCGATACGCTCTTCCATGCCGGAACTTTGGAGGCCGGTTTCAATCTCTTCCGCCTGAAGAACAGGCAAATCTTGATTCATTCGGTAAACTTGGCCGATTTCACGGTGCATCTTTCCAAAGACAGTGTGAATGCACCGTTCAATTTCCAATTTCTTGTTGATGCTTTCGCTTCCGATACAACGCAAACGCCCGGAGATGCGAAAATGGCCGTCGAAATAGACAAAATTCATTTGAAAAACGGCCGGATAAGCTACAATATCCTGTCGGAGCCTATTTCGGAACCCGGCCTTTTTGATGCCAACCACATCGAAATTATTGATTTGCAGGCGAAATTCAAACTGGAATCCTTGGATATGGAAAATTTAAATGTTTCCGTTTCGCATTTTTCATTTCGGGAAAGAAACGGCTTTACCTTGCAGGAATTGAAAATGGCTGTCCATTCGCAACAAAAAACAATTTTCCTCTCCGATTTTCACCTTACTTTGCCCCAATCGGAATTGCGTTTAGCGGAAGTTTCTTTAGACTATTCCGGCAGAGAATGGAGCGAAATCCCGGATGGAGCGGCTTATTCCCTCGCTTTTTCTTCCGGGAAATGGAATCCCGGTGATTTGGCCTGTTTTTATCCCGGCTTGACTGCTTGCACAGACGAACTTCGCTTTTCGGGTGAGGTGAAAGGCGTTTTCCCCGCAATAGCAGTTCCCCGATTCGAAATGGACTACGGCAATCACCTGCACCTGGAAGCGGACGCCTTTTTGTCTGATTGCAGACAATGGAAAACGGCGCCGTTCGAACTGAATCTGAAGGAAGCCGGTATTGATGAAGCGGGCGCCGAACAATTGAAAAACCTGTTGTCCGGAAAAGAAACTACTGAAACAAACGGACGCTTTACCGGTTGGGAAATAATTTCGGGGAAAGGAAAAATCGCCGGTTCCCTTCCCGAACTGAACCTCCATTTGGATGCACAAAGCGGATACGGCCCAATGGCGCTAAACGGAACCGGCGGATATGTTTTTGAAACGGATGCTGTGAATTTCAACCTGAATGTGGCAACTTCGGATTTCAACATCAAAAACTTATTGGCCGATACTCTTTTCGGTAAGGCTGCACTTTCTCTGACGGCACAGGGAAGCTATAGCCCCGAAAATAAAATGGAGGCCTTGGCGCATATCGATATTGAACGATTTGACTACAAAGGATATACCTACAAAAATATCAATACCGATGCTGCGTATCATAACGATAGTTTAACAGTATTGTTTAACAGTTTAGATAAAAACCTGCCTGTAAGTTTTAACGCTTGGGTTGATATGGAAACAGAACAGCCTGCCTTACACTTGTCCGCCCGGTTGTCCGGTGTCCGTTTGGATTCGTTGCATCTCTTGTCGACCTATCCGGATTCGGAATTGTTCGGAAAAATTGAACTCGACGTCAAAGGTTTTGATTTGGAACGGATGGACGCTAACTTGGTAGTAGACAGTCTGGATTTTTCGACAAAGTTGGGACGTTTCAGCAATTTTCCGGTTGTGATTTCCTATATCGCCGGTGCGGGACATCGGAAACGACTCAATATCCGTTCGGAAATATTGACTGTCAGAGGAGAAGGACAATTTACATACACCGGGATAGTTCGGTCGTTCAAGAGCGCTTTCCCGACACTGTTTTCCCATGAGAAATATGCCCCGCGTTCCGGTGAGCTGCCTTCGGAAACATTCAACTTTTTCGTAGCTGTCCGCCGGGCCAATGAGATTTCCCATTTGTTGGGGATAGAAACCGAAATTCCCGATTCTGCTCTTTTTATCGGCAAATACAATTCTGTTGATTCCGTCCTGAACCTCAATACAACGGCTTTTTGCCTTTTCAGCAAAACGGATACAAGCCGCTTTGACTTGAGCCTTTCGAATATTCAAAATAACTTGTCGCTCTCACTTCAGGTGAAAAATAATTCGGAACAATACGATTTGGATGGAAATATGCGTGCGGAAATTGAATTTGTTCCCCATTCGGGAACTGTCATTCCGGCCATGAATATAGCTTTGAAACCCGGTTCGCTCAGCTTGAATGAAACTGCTTTTCAAATCTATCCGGCGCAAATTTCCGTGCGGGATAAGCGCTATGAAATTAATAATTTCGCATTGCGACATTCTTCTTCGGAATACTTGAAAATAAACGGCGTTATTTCGGAAGACGATACAGACTCATTGATTATCAACATTAACCGCTTTCAGATTGAAACCTTGCTATCGGCTTTGAAAAACCGGATTCCCCTGTCGGGCATGGCTTCCGGCGATATTTCGGTTTCCCGTGCGATGACCAAACCCTTGTTGGTAACCCGGAATTTTTCGATAGACAACATCCTTTTTGACCAAACGCCGATTGGCGATTTAAGACTGACGAGCGGATGGAATTCGGCGCGACAGGGATTGGCTTTGCGGGCAACGCTGATCAATACCGACAGTGTAAGCTCGGTGATTTCCGGCTTTGTTTTACCGGCTCGCGATTCATTGGCCTTAAATGCCGATATCCGTGGCATCCGGCTGAAATGGTTTGCCGACTATTTGTCCGAAACACTCTATGATATGGATGGCGAATTTGGCGCCCGGATAAAAGCCAACGGAAAAATAAGCGCTCCCGATTTATCCGGAACCGCCTGGCTGAAAGATGCTGTGGTCGGCGTCAAAAAACTCAACACCCGCTACCGGATTTCAGATTCTGTTTTGATAGAACCGGACAAGATGATTTTTAACAATTTTATCGTCTCCGACGAAGCGAAGCGAAATAGCAAAATCAATGGAACCATCCGGCATAAAAGTTTTTCGAATCTAAATCCTAACCTGACTGTGGATTTCGACAATTTCTTGGTATTGAACAATGCTTCGCAAACCGACAGCCTGTTCTACGGACTGCTGCAGATAAACGGGAACCTGAATGTGTCTCTACAAAATAAAGACTGGTTCATTCAAGGCAAACTCAGGAATGGAAAAGCGAACAAGTTTATGATGAATATCCCGGAAACAGCCGTGGAAGCGGAACGTTACAGTTGGATTACGTTTATCAATGCCGAAGGAGATGCGCAAGTCAAACAACTCCGGACACAACAAGCGGAAAAAAAGACGGCCTTTTCTCTTCCGCTTCAATTGCACTTGGTCTTTTCCGTAGACCCGAATCTGAATGCCGGCGTCATTTTCAATCCTTCTACAAGAGATGCCGCTCAGGTAACAGGTAATGGAGACATTGATTTTTCCTGTAATTTGAACAATTCGGATATGCGCTTGCAGGGAAATTATGTTGTCGAAGACGGAAAATGCACCCTGACCCTGAAAAACATCACCCAAAAGACATTTACCGTTCGACAAGGCGGTAAATTGAATTTCAGGGGAGACCCGATGGACACCAATTTCGATTTGACGGCTGTGTATAGCCTCCGGCCGGATTTGACTACCCTCGACCCGGGTTTCGCCGACATCATGCATGCTACGAAAATTCCGGTGAACTGTGTACTGACCGCAAGCGGTAATATGAACGATATGCAGTTGAAATACAATGTGGAATTGCCGAATGAGTCGGACGATATTCAACGAAAACTGAACGGATTGCTTTACACCGACGACATCAAAATTCAGGAAATCGCCTATTTACTGTTATTCGGTTCTTTTTTGCCGGTAAATGCAAATGCAACAAATCCGGGCAATGCGAATATATGGACTTCTTTGGCCTCTTCTTCCCTGACCTCGCAATTGAATAACCTCTTGTCCGGCGTCCTGAATGACAACTGGACAATCGGAACAGATTTGCATACCAAAGACGCCGCTTTTTCTGAAATAGATATGGACGTCAATGTTTCCACCCATTTGCTGAATGATCGGCTGACTGTCAGCGGCACCTTGGGATACCGCAATAACCCCTTGCAAAACGATAATTTCACCGGTGATTTTGATTTCGAATACAAATTATCGTCTAACGGCAATCTGCTGTTGCGCTTTTACAATATCACCGGTAATCAATACTACGAAAAAGCAAAAACAGCGCCAACACAAGGTGCAGGTATCGTTTACAGAAGAACGGGACGTACCTTCAGGCAACTGTTCCGGAGTTTCGGCGCCAAGCGTAATACCAAGAACGACACCCTCGAAACGAAAAACGAAAAAATAAAAAATGCAGAATAAAATATTCATACCGCCCTCCGCGTCGACAAAGAAAAACACTCATCAGGTATTTCGTTGCTTGATGATATGCTTTGTTTTGTTTCTTTTTTCCTGTTCCACAACCAAATACATTCCGGAAGGACAATATCTTTTAGACAAAATATCCATGAAAACCGATTCCACCGAAATATCCAAAATAAATTTGGAAGACTTCATCAGGCAGAAACCGAACAGTCCGAAAATCGGTTTGAAGATTTATAATTTAGTGGATAATGATGCTACATGGTTCAAAAAAATCATCCGGAAATTGGGTGAACCGCCTGTTATTTACAACCAAAGTTTAGTCAGCCGGTCAGTCAATGAACTATCCATCGAAATGAAAAACAGGGGCTTTTTAAATTCCAGGGTACATGCGGTTGTGGATACCGCCGGGAAAAAAATATCCGTCGATTATCATCTGCACGAAGGGATACCTTATCGGATACGGAATTATACGATTGCGCTGCCGGAAGCCTTATTGATGAACCCGACGGAAAGACCCGGCAACCGGCCTAACCGACTGTCGGGAAGCCTTAATCGGCGAAACACCGGAGGCAATGCCTTGTTGCGCTCCCCAATCATCAAACCGGGTACGATTTTCGATATGGATGTTTTGGAACAGGAAATGACCCGTATAAGCAACCTCCTGAGAAACAGGGGGTATTATGCTTTGACAGCCGGTCAACTGCGCTATCTGGCAGACACTACCCTGCGTTCCAATCAGACCGATTTGACTATGATATTGAATGATACGACTATCGCCGAAATTTACCGTATGGGAAAAGTGAAAGTTTTCAGCGGATACGACCCTTTGGATGGCGAAAATTACAGGATTGCGGATTCTATCCGGCATGGAGATGTAGAAATCTATTACGATAAGCTCCGTTTCCTGCGACCGGCTGTTATTGCCGATAAGGTTTTGATTCGTCCGGGCAGTGTGTTCAGAGACCGTTCGAGAGAAGCTACCCAAAGTCTGTTTCAGTCCATGGCTTGTGTCGGAAAGGCGGATATTATCTATAAGGAAGGTAATTATCCGGATTCTACCCTGCTGGATTGCGAAATATACCTGACGCCGGGAGACATTCATTCCATTCAAACCGGATTGAGCGGAACCAACAAAGCCGGAGATATGGGCGTCGCTTTTGATATGCTTTACGGTCATCAAAATTTGTTGAACGGCGCAGAACTTTTCAATATTGGTTTTAGGGCGGCTTATGAATTTGTCGGTGGTAAATCGGGCGATAACTCGCTCAATTCCAATTATTACGAATTGAGAATCACACCTTCCTTTACATTTCCAAAGATACACTTGCCTTTTATCGGCGCTTATTTCAAAGACAGATACAACGGAAATACCCAATACAGCTTGGGGTTTGATATTCAAAAACGGCCGGAATTTACCCGTGAATTTTTCAATTTCAACTGGCAATTTCGTTGGTCGGATAGACGCAATGTTGCGAGGCATACTTTCAGCCTTTTGGATGTCAATTATGTGGCGATGCCGTGGAAATCGGAAGATTTTCAGCAATATCTGGAAAAAATAGACCCTTTGACCAAGTACAGTTATGAAAATGTATTTACGGCCGGAATCAATTATAATTTCATCTACACCAATGCCCGGTCCGGGAGAATGAGGCAACGCTTGTATACGGTGCGTTTCAATTTTGAATCATCCGGAAACCTGCTGAATGGCATCGCTTCTCTGATGGGAGCGGAAAAAAGCGAAACAGGATACATGTTATTCGGCAATCCTTTTGCCCAATACCTGAAATCGGATGTCGATTTCTCCGAGACCATTCAATTGAATACCCTTGCCGGTTTGGCTTTCCATGCGGCCTTGGGTCTGGCTTATCCTTATGGAAATTCGAATATCCTCCCTTTCGAAAAAAGATATTATGCCGGTGGCCCGAACAGTGTGAGGGGATGGCATACCCGATACTTAGGCCCCGGTTCATTCAATGAGGGCGTACCCGGCGACCCAACTACCCATGTAGGGGATATCAATCTGGTAGCCAACGTGGAATACCGTTACAAAGTCTTGGAATGGTTCGAACCGGCTTTCTTTGTCGACTGCGGAAATATCTGGACAATACGCGATTACCCGAACCAAAGGCAAGGCCTTTTCCGTTGGGATTCTTTTTATAAGGAATTAGCTGTGGGAACAGGAATTGGCTTGCGCTTCGACTTGGGGTTCTTTATTTTCCGCATAGACGCCGGCACCCGTGTATATGACCCTGCCTGTACGGATGGAAAACCTTGGGTCTTCCTGAATAATCAATTTGGTAACAACTCTGCCGCTTACTTGGCTATTGGGTACCCGTTCTGAGATAAAGCGTTAACAAGTCGGAATCGCTATTATGAACGGTAGTCACAAGTTTTCCAAATTAATCCTGCGCTTGTGTTTCAGCGCTTTGAAAAACGATGGTGTAAGTCCCGTTATTTTTTTGAATTGATTGGATAGATGCGCAACACTGCTATAATGTAGCTTGAAAGCTATTTCGGAGAGATTCAATTCATCGTATATGATTAGCTCTTTTACTCGTTCTATTTTGTGCAGGATGATAAAGCGCTCAATGGTACAACCTTCCGATTCGGAGAAAAGACGTGAGAGATAAGTATAGCTTTGCTTTAATTTTTCACTCAGGAAATCGGAGAAATTGGTCTTTGTCTGCTCGTCAGAATAATGTACGAAGTCAATAACGGTCGTGTTTAGTTGTTCGATAAGGATGGCTTTTTTGTCATCCATCAGTTCCAGCCCCGATTTGAGCAAGTTTGTTTTTATTTTCAGGCGTTGTTCTTCCGAAATGTTCTCTACAATCTCTATTTCACCCAAATCAACGGAGATGTAATGCAGTCCCATTTTTGTCAATTCTTCCATCACCAGCATTTTGCAGCGGCGGCTCACCATGTATTTGATATATAATTTCATATTGATGTTGCATTTTTACAATTTCCTCAAATATAGTGTTTTTAATTTGAAATTCGTCATAAATTCCAAATATAAGAACATAATTGTATAAATTATGCGAGAAATTATGTAACAGCTATGGGGATAATTCTACCTACCTTTACACGATTATTATCAAAAAAATATTCCTAAAAAAATAATGAACAATGAAAGGTAAAGAAAGTAAGAAAGAGCAGAAAAAAAGCAAGGATTCGGGTAAAGTGAAAGTCCAAAGCGAATATCAAAAAGAGAAGTCAAGAAAAGGAGATACCGGTTTGGATATAAAATCAAAAGCATAATGATAGTTGTAAAAAGAGAAGGTATCATTCTTGAACCGACCGGTTTTGC
>JAITQA010000159.1 GCA_031289145.1 Dysgonamonadaceae bacterium
CGCCCCTCGCTATTGCGGGTGCGTGTGACAGTGAGTTTGGGTTTTTGTTTTTTTGTGTTTGTGATTGTGTTTGATAGAGAGAGAGAGAGAGAGAGAGAGAGAGAGAGAGAGAGAGAGAGAAGTAATCAAGCAGTTACGAAATTTCGTCCGCGCGAAATTAGGAATACCGAATTTTCATTCATCCGAATGTTACAATTTTTCGGTTTGTTTTTCAAAAAAATTTGGTCGGATATTTGCAGAAAAAAAGAAATTTTTTTTGCAAATGATACCTTATTATATATATGCTCTAAAAATATTCACACAGGCTACCCATGCATGTATGGAAAAAAATTGCGGTTTTATAAATCAAAAACCAGTATCAACCCTTTAAAATTTTTTGCCTATGGATAAATGAAAAAAAACAAACAAATTTTCCCGACTAAAAAATGTTGGACGGATGAATGAAAAATGTCATCATTATTTTTTTTAATAAATTTTAATAATAACAATAGGATTTTAAAATTCTAATTAAAAATTAACAATAGGGTTTAAAATTCTAACTAAAAATTTCGAAACTTTAAATATAAAGAGTAACATGAATAAAAATTTAACGATTAACTGGAATATGCTACTAAAAACAATACTAACTGTAAGCATATTTATTTCAACACTTTCGTTGTTTGCACAAGGAGGTGTTACCGTCACCGGAGTAATAACCGATGAAACAGGCATAACTGTGCCTAATGTGAGTGTCACGCTTAAAGGGGCAACTCTTGGCGTTCTATCTAATGCAGATGGAAAATATTCCATCAGCGTACCCGGCAACAATGCCGTGTTGGTGTTTTCTTATCTCGGTTTTGCCACTCAGGAAATAACTGTTGGCTCGCAAACTGTGATTAACATCACTTTGGAAGAGGAAGCAACCGAAATAGGTGAAGTTGTGGTTACCGGTATGGGTATCACAAAAGATATACGAAAATTGGGCTATGCGGTGAGTACCATTTCCGCAAAAGAATTGACCAAGGTTGGTACATCAAATTTTGGAACAGCTCTCTACGGCAAGGCGTCAGGAGTACGTATCACAGCTCCTCCGGGAGGTTCGGCAGGCGGTGTCTCCATCAATATCAGGGGACTCAATTCCATCAACGGAAACAACCAGCCAATGATATTTATGAACGGCGTTCCTATCCGTAACGGAAACAGCGATGACACTTATTCTACTTTCGGCGATTCTCCCGGTATCCGTTCCAACGGATTGGTGGATATCAACCCGGAAGACATTGAAACCCTGACCATTTTGAAAGGAGCTGCGGCTACTGCTCTCTATGGTTCGGAAGCTGCCAACGGTGTAGTGATGATCACCAGCAAAAAGGCGAAAGGGACAGGTATAAGCGTAGATGTTAACGTGACACTTGAAGTGAATACCCTTGCCTATCTGCCTAAAATTCAGAACGAATATGGTCCGGGTTCCTACACTCTTCAATTGGACGACTACAATCTGAACAACGGCAGGTTTGCTGAAACGACTTACAACGGACAAAGGTATGAGATTCCTCGTTGGACAGCCGGCGTCACCCATGTTTGGGGACCCAAGTATGATGGTCGTTCTGTCCTTTATTGGGATGGTAAAACCCGTCCATATTCATCCATTTCCGATGATCCTTGGAGAGATTTGTTCCGTACAGGTTCCAACCAGATATATAATTTTGCTATCAATCAGGGAGGCGCCAATTCGAATACCCGTTTTTCTTACACATACCTGGATGAAGTTCCCAACGGTCTAGCCGGGTCGTACAACAAACACAACTTCAATCTGATAGGTAATATAAAGGTCAACAAGCGTATTACGCTTGATTATTCCGGCAATTACATTATTCAGAATTTTCATAACAGAGCTTCGGGTACCACCGGTTCGATGGACAGTTTTTCCAATTTATTCAGCACTTTCACCGACATAGACTTGCTGAAAAAAATGTACAAAACCAGTTTGGGATACAAAAACTATCATTCCGGAGATGCCTCCCTTACGCCTAACGAAAGTTTTGCGATGGACATCCAGCAAATCAACTGGATACGCGACCATTTATGGGATATTAACATGAATAACAATTATGAAACTAATTCCCGTTTTATTGGAAGTGTAGCGCCACAATGGCAAATCGCCGATTTCCTGACCTTACGCGGACGTGTGTCAAGTGACTTGAGCGCCGATAAAATAGAAAGGAAAAATTCTACAGAGCGTCCTTTGGTTCTTTATGATCCGAGTGGTGGCTACCGGATTACCCACAAAAATTATTCGGTTTATCACGGCGATATCATGCTGATGTTCGATAAAAATCTTACCGACAAAATCAATCTTGCAGCCAATATCGGCTGGCAAGGTCGTTCGGAAGAGATGGGACTGCTTTCGTCCTGGGCAGACGGAGGTTTGACGACTGAAAACACCTTCTTGCTGACCGCCAGCCGTAATAATGTGAGGACGGAACAAAACAGGATGCAACTGCTGAAAACTGCCGTTATGGGTTCTATTGACTTTTCTTTCGACGACTATCTCTTCTTGGGAGTTACCGGACGTCAGGAAAAATCATCGACCTTACCTAAAGGCAGCAACACGTATTTCTATCCTTCGGCAAATGCCAGTTTCCTCTATACCTCTGCCTTTGATGATTTGTTGCCGAAATGGTACAACTACGGTAAACTCCGTTTTTCGTACGGAATTGTTGGTAACGCTCCTGCTCCCTATGCTGCCAATATCGTTTATGATGCCGGTTCCGGCGGCGGCGCATCCTGGAGTACGATTCCCGGCACTATGGGAAACGAAGCCCTGATGCCTGAAAAAATAACGGAAATGGAAATCGGGTTGGAAAACAAGTTTTTCAACAACAGGCTGGGATTTGAGGTATCGCTTTATTCGCGCCGTATCTCGGATATGATTGTTCAGCAACCGGTACCTGTAAGCGACGGCGTCAGCAATATGTGGATGAACGTGGGCGAGATGCTCAATAAAGGAGTGGAAGTTTCACTCAACTTTACGCCCGTCGAAACACGCGACTATCGCTGGGAGGTTCACAGCAATTTGGCTTTCAACAGTAATGAAATAACCCAATTAGCGCCCGGAATTGATTATCTGCGTAATAATGCCTCAACCGGAAATAGCGGTGGCGGGGTTGCCGTGCGTTCATACGTAGGCAGACCAATGGGAGATATTTATGTAAATCCGCTAAGGACAGTGGAAGATCCTTCAAACCAATATTATGGACGAAATATCGTTAAGGTTGACGGATGGGAAACCGGCGGCGGTGGATTTTATTCGACAAAGACAGGTGAAGCCAATCAGGCTTGCATCGGTAATATCAACCCCAAAATGATCGGTGGATTAGGGACTTCATTTACTTATAAGAATTTCTTTATCGACGTTATGACAGACTTCCGCATCGGTGGCGATGTTATGAATACCGCAGAGCAATTCCCTACAGCCCGCGGTGTATCGACAATATCTCTGGCTAACCGCGACGCTTCACACGGAGGTTTAGCATACCAGTATAAGGGACATACATTAGATAATGGAATGATTATTCCCGGTGTAGTAGAAATAAAAGACAATAACGGGAACGTAACAGGCTATGCAGAGAATACTACGGTTACTCCTGCCGATCTCTATCATAATATGACTTACAACTGGGGAAATAGTGAAGAGGGAATAACCTCGTGGTTCAGTGTACATGAAAATTCTTATTGGAAACTTCGCGAATTGGTATTGGGATACAATCTTCCCGGATCAATAATACAGAAGGTAGGACTTAAAAATATGCGAATTTCGGTCTTCGGACGCAATTTGGGTTATCTGTATAAGACACTTAAGGAAATTGATCCGGAATCCACCAATGGTGGTACAAGTTGGGGAGGTCAGGCTGGAGTCGGCTATTCCTCTTCGCCTACCAGAACTTTTGGTCTTTCTTTACGTCTATCTTTTTAATTATGTATAACAATTTTAAATATAAATTTACATGAAAAAAATAATTTCAATCTTGGTTCTGTTGACTTGTGTATTTACATTCAGCAGATGTAGCGAAGAAGACTACAACGAAAAATATTCGGACCCCAACAAAGTAACGTCACTGCTGATGGATAAACTGATGGTTGGTTTGTTCACGAAAGAAAACGGGTTTAACGTACAGGGATATGGTCGATATTTTAATACCGACAGCCAGTGGTTAGGTCGTTATGCTCAGACTTTCGGCTTTTATGTCGGAAACACCATGTACCATAATGGTTATGGCGTAGATGGATATTACGGTGAGTTATATACCTCTGTAGCTAATTTCAAGAAACTAGAAGATATGTACAACAATCTGGCGGAAGCTGAAAAGCCCAGTTATGAAGCCTATTATCTGGCTTCAAAAGTGGTAATATACAACCATTTGTTGGCTATATTGGATATTTATGGAAATGTGCCGTGGTCGGATGCCTGCCGTGTTGCCGTAACCGGTGATTTTGCCAACAGCAATGCCCATTTCGACAACTCAGCCGACTTGTACAAAATGATAATTGATGAGTTGAAAGATGTAAGTCTCCGGTTTGCAAGCGTTTCGAAGCCTAAAGATTTTACTACTGCTCAGGATTTTATCAACAAAGCCGATTTTGAGAAATGGCGTGCGTTTGCCAATTCAATTCGTTTGCGTGCAGCCATGCGTGTAGCAAGCAACGGCTCGCTGACTACAGAGGGACGTGCAGCCGTCAAGGAAATCCTTGACAATCCGGCTCAGTATCCCGTGGTTGAAGACAATGAGGGTAATATCCAAATTGTGAATCTTCGTGCCGACCCTGTCAATGGCGGACCAGGCGGTTTCGACTGGAAAAGTTGTCAGTTAGCTTCTGCCGCTATCATCCGGAATACATTGAGCAACTACAGCAAGGCTACCTACAGTGGAACGTATCAAGACGGGATAGACGACCCGCGCCTGCCGCTTCTCTACAGTATGGCAACCCCAACTGCCGGTAAATTGGTAGGAAAACTGGGAGTAGATCCTAATAGAGAAGAAGCAAGTGTTTATCGTGGAACAGATCCGGAAATGCCGGAACAGGTTCAATCACAATACGACGCGGGCAACAGTTTATCATTGATTCGGCAATATGGTTTCTTTTGGGATAACAAAAATTTCGATCATCAGATTTTTTCTGCTGCCGAAACATGGTTTATCAAAGCGGAAGCTTATCTGAATGGTTGGGCAACCGGTGACGCCAAAACTGCGTTTAAGGAAGGCGTCAGTCAATCGATAAAGTTCTTCTTTAAATATAATAGTACCAAAAGTGAAGCTGATGTCTCTATCGGAGACGCAGGTACCGACCAAAGAGGCTGGGTGATTAATCCGCCCGAACCGGACGATGCTTGGATTAATGCGTTCGCAGAAGCCAGATGGAGCACGAGAATCAACGGTGGCGCCTACGATGCTGCAAATCCTCAATTGGATGCCATTCTGACTCAAAAATGGTTGAGTTACAATATTATGTATGTTCGGGAAGCATGGAGTGACCTCCGTCGTACGGGTTATCCTTCCGGCTTGGTATTCCCTTCCGCTTCCGACTCGGAAATTCCAAACGTGCCTAATCGTTGGAAATATCCACCGGGAGAACGTGATTTCAACAAGAATTTCTCTGAAGTAGCAGACCAGGACAATTATAGCGGCAAACTGTTCTGGGCAAAATAATAAGTAATTAATTTATAATTATTTAGATTACTTTGTTTTTAAGATCGAAGAGCTGTCTGTTATCACAGGCAGCTTTTCCTATTATTATTCACCACGATTTGTCGGGACATTTG
>JAITQA010000010.1 GCA_031289145.1 Dysgonamonadaceae bacterium
GCTGAAGCCGACAAGAAAGAAAAAGAACGTATTGAGAAATTGAACCATGCCGACAGTCTGATTTTCCAAACCGAAAAACAACTGAAAGAATTGGGTGATAAACTTCCGGCGGATAAAAAGACTTCGATTGAAGCGGCACTGGACAAGTTGAAAGAAGCGCATAAAGCGCAGGATATTGCGGGTATTGACGCTGCTACGGCAGAATTGAACAGCGTTTTCCAGGCAGCCAGCCAGGACTTGTATAATGCGCAGAACAGTCAGTCTGCCGATGGTGCGCAGAGTAATCCGTTTGAAGGCCCGAACGGCCCCTTTGGCGGCGGAACCAATCCGGGTTCCAATCCGAATAACGGTGGAAGTTCCGACTCGAACGGCAGCGGCGTGACGGATGTGGATTTTGAAGAGGTGAAGTGACGGCTCTATCTTCCAATGTTTAATTGAAATCGCAGTGAAACGATGTTTTGCTGCGATTTTTTGTTTTGAATATTATTTTAATCGTACATTTGCATCATATTAATAATTGAAAGATGGCATTGTATGAAATATATCTTCGCGAAGACTTAACTTCGATGGATATGTTGGAAATGTTGCTTTAATGGATTAAGAATTAAGTTAGAAATGGATAAAAGCAATAGCAAAAAAGAAATTACTATCCGCTCTTCCGCAGCTGAATATCTTACGTTTGTTGCGGCTACGGGCGACAACCCGCAAAGTATCGAAATGCGCTACGAAGACGAGAATATCTGGTTGACACAGAAATTGTTGTCTACGCTGTATGATGTGGATGTGGCAACAATAAATGAACATTTGAAAAATATTTTTGCCGACAGAGAATTGTTTGAAGAGGCAACTATTAGGAAATTCCTAATAGTTCAAAAAGAGGGAAACAGAGACGTTAGCCGCGAAGTTAATCATTATAATTTACAGACAATTATCGCATTGGGGTTTAAGATAAATAATGACCGTGCAGTACAGTTTCGCAAGTGGGCAAACGCGATTGTGAAGGATTATACTATTCAAGGCTGGGTAATGGACGTGGAACGGCTGAAAAACGGCGGCACAATTCTTTCGGAACAGTATTTTGAGCGACAACTCGAAAAAATTCGCGAAATTCGCATTTCCGAACGCCGATTTTATCAGAAAATTACCGACTTATATGCTACGGCATTGGATTATGACGCTACGGCAAAGACAACTCGCAACTTTTTTGCCACTGTACAAAATAAAATGCACTACGCCATACACGGACATACGGCGGCAGAATTGATTGTGAAACGCGCCAGCCACAAAAAACAGTTTATGGGCTTGACTTCGTGGGAAAATTTCCCCGATGGCAAAATTCAGAAATACGATGTTTCCATTGCTAAAAATTATCTTCAACTCGATGAATTGGACAATCTGGAGCGGATTGTAACAATGTATCTTGATTATGCCGAATATCAAACCCGTCGCCATATCCCGATGACAATGGAGGACTGGAAAAAACGACTCAATGCCTTTCTGCAATTTAACGAAGAAGAAATTTTGAATGATGCAGGTAAAGTTACCCACGAAATTGCCAAATCGTTTGCCGAATCGGAATTTGAAAAATACCGTATTGTACAAGACCACATTTTTGAAAGCGATTTCGACAGATTTGTACAGTTGGAAGAAAAAGCTGAGGAAGTAAAAATTGAAAAATAATTCCTTTTGCATTTTTTTTGTTTTTAATTGCGGTTTTATCGTATCTTTGTGCGGTTTTTTTTGATTCAAAAGTCATTGGTTAGCTGACTGAATAATAAGGTATAGCGTATGTTTTTTGTATGGAAAATGAAACAGTTGGGTGAAAAACTTGTCGCTGCATTGGGAATTGATATGAGATGAAGATTTATTTGTGTAAAATAAGATATGTTCAAAATAACTTGGGATAAAGAAAATAACGGAGTAGTACTCACGAAGTGTTCAACGGAAGAAACCTTGAACGTACCGCCTCGTCCTGTGTTTTTTGAGGAGTTGGACTTGTTGGGGTTGGATAAATATTGGCAATATCCAAAATCTAAAGAGCCGTTACTTTGGGCTTGCGACAGGCGTTATTTTTACAAAGGCGAACACATGCTAACGGCACAAGGTGGAAATATTTATGACGACCCGCAACTTGTTTTTACAGATGCAGGCAAAAAAATAACTTTGAAACACATTGATATTGACTTGCTTTGCGCAAAAAACGAAACCACGATGTTTTTGTTGGAACACGAAGCAGTGGAGTTTATCAATACGATTTACCGCCGCTATAATTTAAAGAAAGTAAACGACCAAACGGTAAATCAGGAGGTTGATTTTCAAACATTGGCAGAATCGCAACAAAAGAAAAACAAAGAAAAATACACGATTATCAAAGAGGACTGCGACAGTTTCGATATTATGCCTTTGGAAGAAGCTGAGAAACAGGGCAAGCAAATAATGCTCAACACGAAAATAGAGATGTTTATTGCTTCATTTTCAGGAGGAAAAGACAGCCAAGTGGTTTTGGATTTGGTTTCG
>JAITQA010000141.1 GCA_031289145.1 Dysgonamonadaceae bacterium
AAGGCTGTCGGCTTTTTGCGACAGTTCGACTTCCCTTTCGTAGTGCCCTAACTTGTCGGTAATGCCTTTCACTATATAAATGCCGTTTTCGATGGAAAAGGTATCGCCGGGCAGGGCTATGCAGCGTTTCAGGTAATTGACGCCTATATCCATCCGGATTTTATTCCAGTCGGATGTATAGGGGAAATTGAAAACCAAAACATCATTTCGCTTTACAGCCCTTATCCCTTTGAACCGCCTTGTTTCTATTTCACCGCCTTTTCTGAATTTGAAGTTTTTGTAAACCCTTGGGCCGGGGATTTGTTTGTTGACTATGATGTAATCGCCTGCCAGAATTGCCGGGGCCATGGAGTCGCTGGGGATATGGAAGGAGGAGAAAAGGAAGACACGGAGAACCAAGGCCAACAACAAACCTAAAACAAATATTTTGATAACTACCAGCAAACCATTGAAAAGGAATTTTCGGATTTTTTTCACTTGCTAAATTATATCATAGATTCAAAACTACTGATTGAGATTAAAATACATCAATGAATCATCCGGATCTTCAGCAATAACATATCCTTTCATTTCTTCTTCAGCTATAACTAAGCAACTGATAGTTTTATTGAACAGTAGTAACTCTATCGGATTTCCACTCCAATCATAGACAAGAATAGTAGAACCTTTGCCTTCAGCCTCGTATTTATTCGGATCATAAACCACATATATATAATCATGAGAACATGCTACATAAACTATACCTCTTTCGATATCAACCTCTTTATCAGCACTAAGAATATTTCCGACTGTAAATTTATAACTATACTTTCCAATAAGTTTGTTTTTAACCAATAAAGGTTCATCAAGGTTGAAAATATCATCATATATTTCAATAACATGTGACGTATATGTCAGTAAACGCTGCTTGTCCGGATGTTTTAAAAAATTTGTTTGATGAAACATTGCCCTTGCTTCATCAGGAATATCTTTTTCCCCACGCCAATAAGCAGGATATTCACCAAACTCTTTGAAAATTTCCCCTTTTTCAATTAATGCATAGCGTTTTTGGTGGAATCCTGAAGATATAAATATAGAATCAGACAACGGATATAAATGATTTGATGATGAGATTTGAAATAACTTTTTCATGTATGTACTGCCTTCTGTTATCTTAGACCATGGAATCGAATACAAAATATTTGCCTGACGATAATAAATGTATAAATTACTGTCGGTTCGCTGTATTTCTAAAGGACTAATAAGCTCATTAGGACCATTGCCAACAGCAACAATTTTACAAACTAAATTCAGATTTTTTATATCAAAAACATGAATTAAAGAATCTCCTCTGAAATCATTGATTAAGATCAAGCTATCATTCATAAGCAATTGCATTGAGGTTCCCAAGATGTCAGGATATTCTATTGAATATAATTCAACATCTTTCTTTACCTCAAATTCATCATCATACTTATCTTCCTTTCCAACACAAGCAAAAAAGGAAAATAATATAATCAAAAATAATACTATTTGTTTCATATTTTATAGATTAATTAAGAGGATAATGTGACTTTTTTATTTTCGCAATTCGAAAGGAACACGAATAAAAAAATGACAATCAAATAATTTTTTATGCTTTGATTTTTCATACGTAAAATAATTATGAATTATGAATGCGTTGTCATTGCGGGCTTGACCCGCAATCCCCCGATTTTCATTCGCTTGGGTGTATAAAATACATGAATGTTTCATACGTAAAATAATTATGTTAACAGCTCATTGTGTCAATATATGGTGTCAAAGTTACAAAAAATATGCACTTCTGCAAATATTATCTGCGTAAATCCGTGTCATCTGTGTTCCATCGCAGGGAAAATTGAAAACTGCGACATCACGATCAAGGAGTTACGACTAAAGTTTTTTACCAGGCAACATCAAAAAAAATTAATCCCGGATTTTTATCCTCAATATATTGAACCCAAACAAAAGATGTTCCTGCCGTAGCAATGGGAAACTCTTCCGACTCCGAATGATAAAATTAAGATAGATTTTCCAAAATCAAGTTGATACCTCACCTCAATTTTTTTGTCATAAATTTGATATATGTTATTACTCAATGATGGCATGAAAAGAATCGTATCCCGGTTTTCTTGTAATGGATTGCGAGGGCTTATTGTTATTTCTCTTACAAATTCAGGAACAGGTAATAATTCTGTTATTTTATCTCCTTCTTTGTTTATTATACGAATATAATTTGTGCTTTCATCTGAGATAAAATTTCCTTTATCAAGAATAATATCATCATTATTTATTGTAATAAAACTATTTACGTATGTATTAAATTTAAATTCTCCAGGACCGTTACCTATGTTATCAATTACTTTTTTTAACCGTCCTTCTCTATCATATATGAAAAGTGATTTGGCGCGTTGAGCATCCAATATATATATAGCAGTATTGGTGACAAAGGTGATATCGGCAGAACACGCAGTGTTCAAAGTAAATAACCCCCAATGAAGCGTAGCAATTGGGGGTTATGGGCATCCCTCTATCCCTCAACCCGAAGGGTTGAATAAAAAACTAAATCATTCAAAATCAATATTTCGCATTCCCTATTTCGTTATACAAATGTAAGGTAAGGGCGTTGCACGCAACGTCCCCTACCTTTTAAAGAAATCATTTCCCTTGTCATCTACCAAAATAAAAGCTGGGAAATCTTCTACTTCAATCTTCCAAATAGCTTCCATACCAAGTTCGGGATAAGCCAGACATTCGATGCTTTTGATATTGTTCTGCGCGAGGATAGCCGCCGGGCCGCCGATGGAACCGAGATAGAATCCGCCGTGTTTCTGACAGGCATCGGTCACTTGCTGACTGCGATTGCCTTTTGCCAGCATAATCATACTGCCTCCATGCGACTGAAACAAATCGACATACGAGTCCATGCGTCCGGCCGTAGTTGGCCCCATAGAACCGCAAGCCATACCTTTCGGCGTCTTGGCCGGGCCGGCGTAATAAATCGGATGGTCTTTGATGTATTGCGGTAAATCTTCGCCTTTGTCCAACAGTTCTTTCAGTTGGGCATGGGCAATGTCGCGACCCACCACGATGGTTCCCGTCAACGATAAACGGGTGGCTACCGGATATTGGGACAGATCGGCCAGGATTTCTTTCATCGGGCGGTTCAGTTCGATTCCGACTACTTCGCCTTCGCCTGCTTTCCGGTATGCTTCCGGGATATATTGCGCCGGATGCGTTTCCAATTTTTCTATCCAAACGCCGTCTTTGTTTATTTTCGCCTTGATGTTCCGGTCGGCCGAGCAGGAAACGGCCATCCCTACGGGACAAGAAGCGCCGTGTCGCGGCAAACGGACAATCCGGAGGTCGTGCGCCAAGTATTTTCCGCCGAATTGAGCGCCCAAACCGATTTCCTGCGCCGCTTTCAGCATTTTTTCTTCCAATTCGATGTCGCGAAAAGCCTGTCCGCCTTCATTGCCTTGGGTTGGCAACTTATCGTAATATTTGGTAGAGGCCAATTTTACGGTTTTCAGACAAGCATCGGCCGAAGTTCCGCCTATCACAAACGCAATGTGATAAGGCGGACAGGCAGCCGTTCCGAGGGATTTCATTTTCTCAATCAGAAATTTTTCCAAGGTTTCGGGATTCAACAGCGCCTTGGTTTCCTGATACAGATAGGTTTTATTGGACGAACCGCCGCCTTTGGCGATGCAGAGGAATTTGTATTCATTTCCGTCAATGGCTTGAATATCAATTTGTGCAGGCAGGTTGGTGCCGGAATTTTTCTCGGTGTACATATCCAAAGGAATGGTTTGCGAATAGCGCAAGTTTTCTTCGGTATAGGTTTTGTAAACGCCTTTGGAGAGCGCTTCTTCATCGCCGCCGCCTGTCCAGACCTGTTGTCCTTTCTTGGCGATGATGGTAGCTGTTCCCGTATCCTGACAGAAAGGAAGGATGCCTTTCGAACTTACTTCCGCATTCCGCAGCATGGTCAAAGCCACGAATTTATCGTTTTCGCTCGCTTCCGGGTCAGACAAGATTTTCGATACTTGTTGCTGGTGTTCCGGGCGCAAATAAAAAGCGCAATCGTGGAAACAGGCATTGGCCAAACGGGTCAATGCTTCCGGTTCGACTTTCAGGATTTCGTGACCTTCGAACGAAGCGACCGAAACGCCTTCGTCGGTTAATTTGTAATACACGGTATCGTCTTTCCCTACAGGGAAAGGATTTTGATACTTGAAAGGAGGTGTTGCCATAATCTATTTTATCGTTAATAATTTATATTTAGTAATAAAAAATAAATAACCTGTAAAAGATTATTTTCTTTGGAAATGCAAGCCCTTAGGTTTGCATCGCTCGGTAGAATATTGTATCGCTCCCCCCATTTTGCAAGCCGCAGGTTTGCATCCTCGTCCCTGTGGCGGCATTCCTAACGGAATGCCAAACCTGTGTGGCGCTTATTATTTCTACCGAGCGATAATCCCTACGGGATTGTTTGTCTACTGTTATAACTTGTTTAATTTTAATCACTTAGTAATTCAAATGCCTTATTTTTTCAATAAGTACTAAACTGTCTTTGTAATTAACTTTGTATACATTTTCTATAGAGTAATTATTACTACAGGTATTTCTATAATTATACAAATCATATTTTACAAATGGCTC
>JAITQA010000022.1 GCA_031289145.1 Dysgonamonadaceae bacterium
ATGATGATTGGCGAAGTAATACCCGATAAAAGTTCCAATGATTTTCTTTATACCCGCGATTTGGGACTGATCCGCGAAGTCGATTCGGTAGTTATGCCGGGCAATCCTGTTTATGCGGAAGTAATTGTTCGCATGTTGTCGTCGATGGTGCAGGAAGAGTTTAATGCCGAACGGTATCCCTACAAACTTCCCCGTTACATCAATAACGGCAGGCTGGATATGGATTACCTGATGCGCGACTTCCAACAATTCTGGCGCGAGAACAGCGAAATATGGAGAAAAAAGTATGATTATGAAGAAGCCGCTCCGCACATCGTGCTAATGGCATTCCTGCAACGCATTGTCAACGGTGGCGGACAAATTATCCGTGAGATGGCGGCAGGTACAGGCAGGCTCGACCTTTGCGTGATTTACGAAGACCACAAATACCCGATAGAACTCAAAATAAAATACGACAGGAACACATTGCCGCAAGGTCTCGAACAAACGCTTCGCTATATGAACAAATACGGCTGTTCGGAAGCCTGGCTCGCCCTGTGCGACCGTGAAAACCCCGATTGGGACGATAAAATCTATATGCGGAAAGAAACCGTTGGCGGAAAAACAATCACGGTAGTTGGACTGTAAATATTAATGTTTGGCGTTGCCAATTGAGAATTATTTCCGGACAAATTTCGAAAAAATTTGCACAGGAAAAAAAAATATATTATATTTGTACTGTATTAACAATACTGTTAAACATAAATATTAAACTGTTTTGATAAACACATGGAGCAAAAGGCAGGTAATACGGAACGATTGATCCTTGAAGCGGCGGAAAAACTCTTCATGGAAAAGGGATACAACGGCACAAAAACCATGGATATTGCAAAAAATGCAGGTGTAAATCATGCCATGATACATTATTACTTCAGGACGAAAGAAAATCTTTTCTCCCGGATATTCGAACAAAAGGCGGCACAATTGTTGGGATTCTTTGTGGAGGCTTTCAACGAGGATTATCCTTTTTTCGAAAAATTAAAAACAGGCATAGAGACGCATTTTGATTTTTTGAGCCAGACGCCGGAATTGCCTCTTTTCGTTTTAAATGAAATCATCAAAGACAAAAACAGGCGAAATTACATTTTCAACAAAATTCGTCCTGCCGGTGAGGAAATTTTGAAGAGAATGACAAAAGCCATAGCGGAAGAAGTCTGTAAAGGCACTATTCGCCCCACCAAAGCCGGTGACTTGTTGATGAATATAGCCTCGCTCAATGTATTTGCTTTTGTCGCGCTTCAGGTACTGTTTTCCTCGGACGAAGACCGGCAACAGGAAGGATATATAAAATTCCTGGAAGAAAGGAGGAAAAACAACGTGGAATTGATTATAAATGGCTTGAAAATTAAAAACTAAAAATTAAAAGTTTAAGCAGATTTTCACATTAACACATTAACTTATGAATAAACGGATTATATTATTCATCCTGATTATGGGATACAGTTTGAATGTAGCGGCTCAGCTGAGTGTCGAAGCATGTCAGAAAAAGGCGCGAGAGAATTATCCGCTTGTCAAAAAGTACGGATTAATCGCGCAATCGAAGGCATATAGCCTGTCTAACGCTGCCAAGGGATATTTACCGCAATTTTCGGTAAATGCAAAACTCAGCTATCAGTCGGATGTAACAGCTGTCCCGCTTTCGCTTCCGGGCATTGAAATCCCGAAGCCGAGTAAAGACCAATACCAGGCTGTAATCGAAGCGAATCAGACGGTTTGGGACGGAGGAATCATCCGTTCTCAGCAAAAAATCACCCAGGCAGGTTCGGAAGCAGAATCCAAACAATTGGAAGTTGAATTATATGCTTTGGATGAAAGGGTAAACGAACTGTTTTTCGGAATCCTCCTGCTGGATGCCCGTTTGGCGCAAAACCGCATCCTGCAGGAAGAATTAGGCCGGAATTTTCGCACAATAGCCAGTTATATCGAAAACGGCATTGCCAATCAGACCGATTTGGATGCTGTAAAAGTGGAGCAACTGAATACGGAACAGCATTTTTCCCAACTGCAATCGACGCGAACCGCCTATATGGAAATGCTTTCCATCATGACCGGCATCCGGATAGACGATGGTATGGATTTGATTAAACCCGATATCCGGAACGCATTGCCTGCTACGCAAATAAACCGTCCGGAGCTGCAATGGTTCGATGCGCAGAACAAGCTCTTGGATTCGCAAAAAGATTTGCTTCAATCGGCTTACATGCCCCGCCTGGGGCTATTCGTACAGGCAGGCATAGGACGCCCCGGTCTGAATATGCTCTCCAACAATTTTGACCCTTTCTACATAGGCGGACTCAGGCTAACCTGGAATTTCGGGGCGCTTTATACGCAAAAAAACGATTTACGGAAAATAGAAGTGAACAAAGGCCTTGTCGAAACCCAAAGAGCGGTTTTTCTCTACAATATCAATCTGGCGCTCAGCCGGGAAAATCAGGATATCAAACGCCTGAGAGACCTGATGAAATACGATGACGAAATTATCGCTTTGCGGGAAAATATTCGCAAAGCCGCCGAGTCTAAAGTGGCTAACGGAACAATAACCGTTACCGAATTGATGCAGGAATTAAGCAAAGAAGACTTGGCGCGGCAAACAAAAGTCGGCCACGAAATCGACTTTTTGATAGCGATATACAATTTGAAAAATACAACAAACAATTAATTGAAATTTAGGTATGAAGACGATTAAAATGACTGTTTTATGCGCAAGTATAATCCTGCTGGTAGCTTGCGGAAAGAAGAAAGGAGATTACGATGCATCCGGAAGTTTTGAAGCTACCGAAGTACTTGTTTCCGCGCAAGCCACCGGACAAATCATGGCTTTCAATCTGACGGAAGGACAATCTTTACTTGCAAACGACGAAACCGGTTATATCGACACCACCCAGCTACACCTGAAAAAAGCGCAGTTGATGGCCTCCATGAGGGCGGTAGACAGCCATTCTTATAATGTGGCCCGGCAAATAGCATCCCTCAAACAACAGATTGTCAAGCAAGAAACGGAGTTGGCGCGTTTTCAGAAATTATTACAATCAAATGCCGCCACGCAGAAACAAGTCGACGACATCCAATCGGCTATTGCTATTCTACAACGTCAGTCGGATGCCCAAACGGAAAGTTTACAAAACAACAACAGCAGCATTTCGGCTGAACTGTCCGGCTTGCATGCACAGCTTGAACAAATCGACGACCTGATTCAAAAAAGCGTCATATCCAGTCCCATCAGCGGAACCGTATTGTCGAAATACGCCGAAAAAGGTGAAACGGCAGCCCAAGGAAAAGCCCTGTTCAAAATAGCCGATTTAGACAACATGCACCTGCGGGCCTATATCACCGCCGACCAGTTAGACCGGATGAAACTGAATCAGGAAGTGATTGTCCGCGCCGATTTCGGAGAAAAAAACATGCGGGAATATACCGGAAAAATCACCTGGATATCCGGAAAGGCGGAATTTACGCCGCGTACCATCCTTACCAAGAACGAACGCGCCAACCAGGTTTATGCAGTGAAAATAGCGGTTAAAAACGACGGATACCTGAAAATCGGCATGTACGGAGAAATTAAATCGGTAGTAGAGAAATAGTCTTAGACAATTAAAAAACACGGATTCACAATGGACAATGCAATTTTGAAATGTTTATCAATCAACAAGCGGTATGGGGATGTTCAGGCATTGACAAACATTGATTTGACGGTTAAAAAAGGAGAACTGTTCGGTCTGATTGGTCCCGATGGCGCCGGAAAGACAAGCCTGTTCCGCATCCTGACCTCTTTGCTCCCGGCCGATTCGGGTACAGCCGTTGTAAACGGGCTGGATGTCGAAAAAGATTTCCGTGAACTCCGCCGACAAATCGGCTATATGCCCGGACGATTTTCCCTGTATCAGGATTTATCGGTAGAAGAAAACCTGAATTTCTTTGCCACGATATTCAATACTACCGTCAAGGAAAACTATCATTTAGTCAGCGATATTTACCGGCACATCGAACCCTTTAAAAACCGTCGTGCGGGAAAATTATCGGGTGGGATGAAGCAGAAATTGGCCTTGTCCTGCGCCTTGATTCACAAACCGACAGTCTTGTTTTTGGATGAACCCACAACCGGAGTTGACCCCGTATCGCGGAAAGAATTTTGGGAAATGCTGAAAAATCTGAAAGAACAGGGAATCACAATCATTGTCTCTACGCCCTATATGGACGAAGCCGGTTTGTGCGACCGCATCGCCCTGATTCAACACGGAAAAATGCTGTCTGTCGAAACGCCCGACAGGATTACTGCACAGTTCCCCCATAAACTGTATCGCGCCGAATCGAAAAACAACTATGCTTTGCTCGGAGCCTTGAGACAAAACCCGGAAGTAAAGTCCGCATACATGTTCGGAGAATACCTGCATGTCGTGTTTAAAGACAAGCTCCCTCACTACGACGAAACCAATTCTAAATCGGAAGACAATACGCAGATTGTATTCAACGAAATAGAACCTTGTATTGAGGATTGTTTTATCGCACTGATGAACGAATAACCCAATAACACCCGACAAATCATGAGCATCGTTATTGAAACACAGGAATTGACAAAAAAATTCGGCGCTTTTACCGCTGTCGACCACATTAGTTTTTCCGTAGAAAAAGGAGAAATTTTCGGCTTCCTCGGAGCGAACGGCGCCGGAAAAACCACCGCCATGCGCATGCTTTGCGGACTGAGTAAACCAACATCCGGTAAAGGCTTTGTGGCAGGATACAATATTGAAAAAGAGTCGGAAATGGTAAAAAAGAACATCGGTTATATGAGCCAGAAATTCTCTTTGTACGAAGACTTGAAAGTCTGGGAAAATATTCGCTTGTATGCCGGAATTTATGGCGTTGACGGAAAACTGATTCCCCGGAAAACCGACGAAACCCTGTCGAAAATCGGATTAAGCGGAGAGAAAAATTCCATGGTGAAAGAACTTCCCTTGGGATGGAAACAAAAATTGGCCTTTTCTGTAGCCATTTTACACGAACCCCGGATTGTTTTTTTAGACGAACCGACCGGAGGCGTAGACCCGATTACCCGCCGACAATTCTGGGAAATGATATACGAAGCGACAGAAAGAGGTATTACTGTTTTTGTAACAACACACTACATGGACGAAGCCGAATATTGCAGCCGGGTTTCCATTATGGTAGACGGACGAATCGACGCTTTGGATACGCCGCATAATCTGCGCACCCAATTCTCCGCCCAAAATATGGATGAAGTCTTCCGCCGGTTGGCGCGGAAAGCGAAAAGAATGGATACTTGATAAACGAATAAAATGAAGACAATCTCCCAGTTTTTAGCTTTTGTAAAAAAAGAATTTTACCATATTTTCCGCGACACGCGGACGATGCTAATCATTATAGGAATTCCCGTCATACAGATTCTTATCATCGGATTTGCCATCAGCACAGAAGTGAAAAATGTAAAAATAGCCGTTTACGACCCTTCTAACGATATATCTACCCAAAAGATAATCAACCGGTTATCTTCGAGCGACCATTTTCTGTTTGTCCAACACCTGAAAAGTACCGAAGAGGTGGAAGGGGTATTTAAAAAAGGAAAAATCGGTATGGCAATCATTTTCGGGAGCAATTTCAACGAACACCTTCTCCACACAGGCGAAGCCTCCGTTCAGCTAATCGCCGATGCGACCGACCCCAACCAAGGCTTAGTAGCTACCGTATACGCGAGCAGTATCATTGCCGATTACCAGCAGGAACTGATGCAGGCGCTTGAAATCCCGATACAGATAATTCCGGAAATCCGCATGTTGTACAACCCTGAAATGCGGAGCGCTTACAATTTTGTACCCGGACTGATGGGGATGATTTTCATGCTAATATGCGCCATGATGACCTCTGTCGCCATTGTTAGGGAAAAAGAAACCGGAACAATGGAAGTATTACTGACTTCGCCGGTTAAGCCGATTTACATCATCATTTCGAAGATGGTTCCGTATTTCATTATTTCCTGGTTCATATTCATCATCATCCTGCTGATGTCGGTCTTTGTGTTGAAAGTGCCTGTTTCGGGCAGTTTGCTGTGGCTGAACGTATTTACATTGATTTTCATCGTAGTGGCCTTGTCCTTGGGATTATTCATATCCACGATGGTGAATACGCAGGTCGCAGCCATCCTGTTTTCGGGAATGGGCCTGATTATGCCGGTGATGATTTTTTCGGGATTTATTTTCCCGATAGAAAGCATGCCGAAAATCCTGCAGTACTTTTCTTGTATCATTCCTGCACGCTGGTTTATATCCGGAGCCAGGAAGTTGATGATAGAAGACGTAGAAGTCCGGTATGTCCTGAAAGAAATGTTTATTTTGACGGGTATGGCAATCGGAATTCTGGTAGTAAGTTTGAAAAATTTTAAAACACGGCTGGAATAAATACACTCAATATGCTAAAATATTTAATTGAAAAAGAATTTAAGCAAATGTTGCGGAATCCGTTTATTCCGCGCCTAATCCTGCTTTTTCCACTGATGGTTATCCTGGTATTTCCCTGGGCGGCCAACCAGGAAATCACCAATATCAATGTGGATGTAGTCGACAATGACCACAGCGCTTACTCGAACCGCTTGACCGGAAAAATCGCCGCTTCGAAATATTTCAATTTAGTAGCTGTTTCAAGCGCCAACGAAGAAGCCTTAGGCAATATCGAATCCGAAACCGCCGACGTGGTTTTTGAAATCCGTCCCGATTTCGAAAAGGACTTGGTTGGCCGAGGGGTAAGTGAGGTGATGATTTCCGTCAATGCGGTCAATATCATGAAAGGCAATCTGGGTTCCAACTACATGACTGCAATCATTCGGGATTTCGCCGATGAAATAAGAAACGAACTGCAAATTTCGACCGGAACGGAATGGTTTCGCCAGGCCGGCAACACGGCATTGCCGGTTATTCAGGTCATACCTCAGGGGAAATTCAATACTTTCTTAGACTACAAAGTTTTTATGATACCGGCGTTGCTGGTTATCCTGTTGACCTTGATTTGCGGCTTTTTACCGGCGTTGAACATCGTAAACGAGAAGGAAATAGGCACGATTGAACAAATCAATGTGACGCCCGTCGGAAAATTTTCCTTCATTCTGGCAAAACTGATTCCTTACTGGGCAGTCGGATTGGTGGTGTTTACCGTCTTCATCAGTCTGGCCGCATTGATTTATGGATTGATTCCGCAAGGCAATCTGTTTACACTCTATTTCTCAGCCTCAATTTACATATTGGTCGTTTCGGGTCTCGGATTGGTTATTTCCAACCATTCGTCAACCTTACAGCAGGCTATGTTCGTACTGTTTTTTTTCCTGATTATCCTGATTATGATTAGCGGGCTGTTTACACCCATTGCCAGCATGCCGCAATGGGCGCAAAACTTTTCAAGATGTAATCCCTTGCGTTATTTCATCGAAATCATGCGTATGGTTTATCTGAAAGGCAGCGATATTGCCAATCTGGAAGCCCAGTTAATGACCTTGTCCGTTTTTGCGTTGATTCTGAACGGATGGGCGATACTTAGTTACCGGAAAAGCAGTTGAAATATCATATCCGGATATCAATTACATATATATGATTCTTATTTTTATAATTTTGGCATTTGGCTTAAAATCAGATAATTTCAGTGTTGTTATCTCGCTTGATATTTCTAACTTGCCTGTAAAATCGTTTTCGTCCAAAAGGAATTGAACATTATTTATACTTCTTGTTTCTATAACATACGCGCCACTTACATAAGTGTACCAAATGCTAAAATCAGGATATTTTTCTACAAATTCTTCTATTGTGGTATTTACGCCAATTTCTGCGGTAGTTTTGAATTTGTCCGATAGTATAATTATTTCTCCAATATTATTGTTAAATGCTTCTTTTTCATAATCATATTGGGGTATGATTTGCATAATTTCCTGTTCGTTTTTTGTTACCACATAAACAGGTTCTTCTGTTTCTCCCTCTTCCGTTGCTTTGGACAGGTACTTTTTTTGGATATCGTCGGCAGGAAATGGTATTTGCTGCCCAATTGTAAATTGTCCTGCGGAATTTTCTTTTATCAAATAATCTTCAGTAGTAGATGTAGTCGTAGTTTGAATTACATCTGTTTCAACTGTTTCCGCTTGTTTGTTCGTTGCTTGCTTGCAACTGCCTGCTGCTGCTACTGCGAGCAGTACTAAAATGATTTTTTGTTCGATTTTCATGTCATTATTTATTTTAATGTTATTTGTTTTCCATCTCGCACCTCTACCTGCTGTCCTGTGGCGCTTACCGTCAAAGACTTTCCGAATCGCCGCGGACGGGACAGGAAGTAAATTTTTCATGCGTAACATATTTTCAATTACATAAACCTATGCAAAGGTAGGTTTTTTCCTGTAAACAACCAAATGGGTTCGGCAGATTCTTTATTGTTCCCTCATATCCGTCCCCCAAAGCAATTTTTCCCGTAGCGTATCGTAAAAATTCCGGTGGTAAGGCTTTACTATTTTAACAGTAAAATCCGCTTTCCGGATAATAAATTCGACGCCTGAAGGATAAATATCCGAACGTCCATCCAAAGCAACCAAAAAATTGCTATCCCGACTTTGCACTTTTAAGCGTATTTTGTAATCTTCAGGTATCACCAAAGGTCTGACATTCAACGAATGTGGAGCGACCGGACTCAAAACGAAATTATTGGCCTGCGGAATGATAATCGGGCCCCCGACGCTCATCGAATAGGCGGTAGAACCGGTTGGAGTAGCCACTAATAAACCGTCCGACAGGTAGTTGGCCAGAAATTCATCATTCAGGTAAGTTTGAATACTTATCATGGCCGATGTGTCCCGTTTGAGTACGGCAATTTCGTTCAGTGCAAAATTAAATTTTCCCCGAAAGGGCAAAGAAGCGCTCATTTCGAGGAGCGTTCGTTCTTCCAGGCTATATTCCCGACGGAAAATTTCCGCTAAAGTCGTTTCAATTTCATCTGTACGGACATCGGCCAAGAAACCTAAGCGGCCTGTGTTGATTCCCAAGATGGGAATACCCTGGCGTCCTACCCAGACAGCCGTTTTCAGAAATGTACCGTCTCCTCCCAGACTGATTGCCATCTCCAAAGGGAAAATGTCGGATTCAATAGAACCGCTGACGGAAGGCGTGTAGGCAAACTGCCGGGACAAATAATTCCGAAAATTCTTTTCTACCCAAACTTCCGCACCCAATGCCTGCAATTTGTCGAAAAGATTTTTGATACTTTTCTGCTTACCTGCCTGATAATCACTTCCGAATATTCCTATCTTCATTTTTTTACATTTCCAAATAAAACATCAGTTCGTCTAATCGTTTTTTCATGACGTCGTCCGTCAGCATTTGTTTTTGCAAATGGTATATCACCTTGTAATTGAAACGCTCCAGACTTCTTAACACAGGCGATGCATCTTCTAAATCTATCTTGAAAAGCAAAATTTGCTTGTCCGTTTCCGCCACCGAATACGTAAAAAAACTCAGGATGCCTGCGTTATTCGATTCCATCAGGTGAATGATTTGCGACAAGATATAATCGCGACGGTTGGTTTCGACGGCAATCAAAGCGCCCTCCGAACCCACATTGCACAATTCGCTCAATCCTTGTATCAGAGATGGTAACGTAACTGCACCCACATATTCTCCGGTTTCGGTCAGCACCGGCAACAGGCTCAGAAAATCTTTGCTCATCATATTCAAGGCATCCAAAACGGAAGATTCGTCCCTGATATAGGGGGCATAGAGGCAACTATTCCCAAGCGAACTTTCCTGATTCGCCATTGCAAAAACATCTTTTTCCGATAAAAGACAAATATAATGCCCTTCTCTCACAATCGGCAGGTGTTTTAACTTTAAATCTTCCATCAGCGACAGCGCCCGAAGGCCTGAATCTTCCGGTTTTAACACTGGAATATCTTTTATTAAGATTTCTTTCGTAAACATTTTGCTATTTTTAAAGTAAATCTATTACTTTTGTATTCTGTTAGCTGCTAACATTGCACAAAATTAATGATTTATTTGTAGATTATTCTTATAAAAGCAAAAATTATCAATATTATGAGCTTATTACTATTCATTCAAAACGAAGTAAGCGGAATTGCGGACGCTGTAACAGGGATATCTGTTCCTGAAACTTATGAAGCAAAAATGAACATTTGGGATTTAGCGCTCAAAGGAGGATGGATTATGATTCCCATCGGGATATTATTGTTTGTCGCTATTGCTATTCTGATTGAGCGAGTTATCGTGATTCGTTCGGCAGGAAAAGAAGACGCCACATTCATGAACCGAATCAAGGACTATATCCATGACGGAAAAATCGATTCGGCTATTAATTTGTGCCGGACGACCAATACGCCGAATGCACGCATGATTGAAAAGGGAATTTCCCGTTTGGGACGGCCAATGAACGATATCTTAGTCGCCGTAGAAAACGTGGGAAACATCGAAGTAGCCAAATTGGAAAAAGGATTCACCTGGGTGGCGACTTCAGCAGGCGCCGCACCGATGCTTGGCTTCTTGGGAACTGTAACCGGTATGGTACGCGCCTTTTTCGATATGGCCAACGCCGGTTCCAATGTAGATATATCACTTTTATCATCCGGTATCTACGAAGCTTTGGTGACTACTGTCGCCGGTTTGGTTGTAGGTATTATCTCGTTGCTCTCGTATAATTATTTGGTATCTCAAGTAAATGGCGTTGTCAACCGGATGGAAGCGCGTTCGATGGAATTTATGGACTTGTTGAATGAACCGAATAACTAACGAAGGTCATGGCGTTAAAGAAAAGAAAAAAAATATCGGCGGAATTCAGTATGGCGTCCATGACGGATATGATATTCCTTTTACTCATATTCTTCATGATTACCTCGACCGTGGTCGTTCCCAACGCGATAAAGGTGGTATTGCCGCAGAGCGCCCAACAGACCTCGGCCAAACCGCTGACTCGCGTTACCATTGATGCCGGCGGGAACTATTTCGTAGCTTACGGACGGGAAAAAGAACGTCCGGTAAGTTTTGATGAGATTACGCCTTTTTTGCAGGAATGTTACCGCTTGGAACCGGATATTTACGTGGCATTGTATGCCGACGAAGCAATTCCCTACAAAGAGGTGGTAAAGGTATTGGATATTGCCAACCGGAACGATTTCAGAATGATACTTGTAACACGTCCCCAATAATGCAAAAAGAAAGAATATTCGGATTTGTCGGTTCCTGTCTGTTTTGCGGACTTCTTTTCCTGGTCCTCTATTTCACATTTATCAAAACGCAAATAAAAGCAGGAGAAGAGGGCATTTTGGTTCGTTTCGGAACGGTCGATGAATCGGCTGGAACTTTCGAGCCGAGAGAGGAGCCTCCACAAAGTGTTCCGGAGCCGCAAAAACCTACGCTACCCGTAGCGAAAACAGTTCAACCTCAGATTCCCAAACCCGAAATACGCCCGGTTTCCCGACCGCAATCGCAGTCCAAGCCCACGACGCCGACTATCACCCAGAACAAGGAGGAGTCGGCCGCCATCGCAGAAGCCCGGCAAAAACAGAAAGAGCAGGAAAGAATAGAGGCCGAACGCCGGATTGCCCAAGCAGCCGCCCAGGCCAAAGTTGTGGAAGAGCAAAACAAACGTGATGCCATCAACCGGGAGATTTCCGGCGCTTTTGGAGCGGCTACCTCCGGGAACAGTCAATCGGGAACTGCACCAACCGGCACAAGCAGACAAGGCAATCCACAAAGCACATCAACAACCGGCGCTCCTTCGGGCAGCAGTGGTTACGGCGAATTCAATCTCGGAGGCCGCACATTGGGACCGGGAGGTTTGCCCCGTCCTGCTTATTCCGTTCAGGAAGAAGGGAAAATCGTTATCAATATCACGGTCGACCCACAGGGAAGTGTTATCTCTGCAGAAATCGGTAAAGGTACGACCATTGATAACAACAGCATGCGACAATCAGCCCGGGAAGCTGCCCAAAAAGCCCGCTTCAACAATATAAGCGGGAACAACAACCAGTCCGGGACCATCACTTACAAGTATACACTGAAGTAAATTAGCACATTAGCACATTAGCATATTGTCACATTAGCACATTAGCATATTGTCACATTAGCACATTAGCATATTGTCACATTAGCACATTAGCATATTGTCACATTAGCACATTAGCATATTGTCACATTAGCACATTAATTTAAGCATGAAAGCATTTATTTTTTTAGCAGAAGGTTTTGAAGAAATCGAAGCCGTTGCAACGACAGACATTCTCCTTCGCGGAGGATTGGAGGTGAATAGGGTATCCATTACCGGCAAGTTGCAGGTGACCGGCGCTCATGGCATACCTGTTACAGCCGGTTTATTGTTTGAAAATGCAGATTTTTCCTCGGCGGCTATTTTGATTTTGCCGGGTGGGATGCCCGGCGCCGCAAACCTGAATGCCCATCAAGGACTGAAAAATCTATTGAAACAGCAGGCTGCGGCAGGCGGAAAAATTGCTGCTATCTGTGCAGCGCCCTTGGTTTTGGGCGGATTGGATTTGTTGCAAGGGAAAAAGGCGACTGCTTATCCCGGCTACGAAGATACATTGAAGGGCGCTGAACTGGAACTAAAAGGCGTGGTAAAAGACGGGAATATCCTTACAGGAAGAGGCCCCGGATTTTCTTTCGATTTCGGTTTGGCGATTATCGAAGACTTGCTTGGTAAAGCAAAAGCCGATGAAGTGGCCGCAGGCCTCTTACTCAAATAAATTTTTAATATGAAACCCGCATGAAAAAGTATTTATTCCTTACCATCGTATTGGCTTCGTCATATTTTGCCTCTTTTGCGCAAAATATTGAAACGAAGCAGGATTCCGTCAAGGTATCCGATACCTTGTCCGTCACCAAAGATTTTAAATCTTTCGAATTGCAGGAAAACGCAATGGAACAAATGCTGGTTCCTTCTTTGGATACAACTTTACACCTTCTCCCCCCGGACCCGTTTTTCTATCGTCCCGGTTTTCAACTGAACTTCTCGCTTCCCAGCCCATATTATTATGAGGAAGAATTTCTGAGAGTAGCGCCTGTCCGGTTCGGATTCGATAACGGATACCAGGGCGGTGATTTGTTGGGCGTGAACAGCCAGTTTATTTTGACGGATTTTCTGAAAGGTAACCTCGGATTCACCCTTTCGAGTTCCTACTATGGCCCTCTCTATCCGCAGCGATACACAAACGGCTCCGTTTCCTTAGACCTGACCTGGAAACTTCACGACAGGGTAAGGATCAACACCTATGGGCAATATTCCGTGCGGGAAGGAATGAATCCGGCGCTGTCGCCCCTCATCAATGGCGGCAATTATTACGGAGCAGAAATGCAAGTAAAACTATTCAAAAATTTCGGCATCGGACTGGGATTCGTCAACAGCTATTACCGGAAAAACTGGACGCTGCAACCGACTGCGAGACCGGTGGTGTTTGATTGATAATCCTAATTAGCGGAGAATTGCGGGTTAAGCCCGTAATGACGAAAAAAGCGCCCGCAATGACAGAAATTAACAAAGGCGTGTCATTTTTACGAGTAAGAAATAAAAAAAATAAAAAATAATCAACATTTTATGGCAATTATATGAAAAATTATATTTAAATTTGCGGATTGGTTTAATTTGTTTATACCGATCGAATGATACATACTGCCCGGACATATCAACATTCTTTGGAATCGGCATTTATTAAGCGTATTTTGAACACTTATTATTTGTTTATCCCGGACATTTTATTACACACCCACACCCTCCAATCGTCTAAATTACACTTATTATATCGTATATTTTTTATACCCTTTATCTGTCTATTTTTTTGATAGATAAAGTTTTTTTTTGTAAATTATTGACTTAAATATATTTGAATGATGGAACAGACTATAAAAGAATGTGAAACTAATATAAATTAGATATGAAACAATTATTGAATGTTTATGCAAAAAAAGTACTTTTACTTTTTGTAATGTTCTGGTTAAGCGCTACGACTTACGCAGCATATTTAACCAATTATCCGATAGAGGTTAAGCAACCTGACGGTACGATCGTGCAATTGTATACCACCGGAGATGAATACCATAGTCGGGTTCACGATGCCGAAGGATATACCATTATTCGCGACCCGCAAACAGGCTACTTGGTGTATGCCATATTGAAAAATGATGACTTGGTTTCATCCGGTTATTTGGTCGGTAAAGCGAGTCCGAAAAACGTAGGACTTGTTCCCAACTTGGACCTTTCGGCTGCGAAACGAACGCAAATCCGTCAAACATTTTTGGCGAATACGCCTGCAAAAACAGGATTACGAAATGCCGCAGCGCCCACCGCCGGCCTCCGAGCCGGCACATTGAATAACATTGTTGTTTACATTCGTTTCTCCGATGAAACAGGATTCACAAGTTCAAAAAATGCAATTGAAACCTTATTTACAGATGAAACGCCAGGGGCATCCCTGTACAGTTATTTTCGCGATATATCCAACAATACGTTTACGATTCCTTCTACTTTCTATCCCCAAACCGGCGGCACAACAGTCGTTTCCTATCAGGATTCACATCCGCGCGCCTATTATCAGCCGTATGATGCTACTTCGAATACGGTGGGATATGGAAGCGCCGAGGAGACAGCACGTGAACATACCTTATTGAAAAATGCAGTTGAATTTGTTAAAACAGAGATTGAGCCTCTATTTACAGGGAGCGAACTTGATTATGACAACAACGGGTATGTTGATAATATTTGTTTTGTTGTTAAAGGCGCTCCCGGAGCTTGGAGTTCACTTTTATGGCCCCATCGGTTTGTGTTATATACTAATACCACCTATCTAAACGGGAAACGGGTTTGGGACTACAATTTTATTTTGGAAGAGCATTTGTTTACAGCGAGTAATGGGCGACAGAGCGTATTGGTACACGAAACGTATCATACCTTAAGTGCACCGGATTTGTACATGTATAATGGAGCTAACACCTCATTGCCTGTATCTAGTTGGGATGTTATGTGTTCGAATACGGTTCCGCCGCAATCATCTACTGCTTATATTTCCCAGAAGTACGGCAATTTTATCGGCGATATTCCGGCAATAACTACTTCGGGCACTTATACCCTCTACGATATTTGGGACAGAACGAACGGACATAATATCGCTTACAAAATCGCGTCACCCAATTCTTTGACTGAATATTTTATCCTTGAATATCGGAGAAAAACCGGCGGAAAAGTTTACGAAAGTGCGATTCCGGGAGAAGGAATCATTATTTACCGGGTTAACCCTTCGATTTTCGATGGCAATGCCAGTTCCGACGGAACCGCCGCCCATCCATACGAGCTTTATGTTTTTCGTCCCGGCGCAAGCAATAACAGTGCGGCAGGATCTGTAAACACTGCCTTTTTTAGTTCACAGAGTGGACGAACTACATTCAGTGATACCAGTAATCCCCCTTGTTTTTTATCGGATAACAGTCCCGGATTGGGAGGCATTGTCATCGACCAGATCAGTAGTTCCGGTGGTGAGACCATGACGTTTCGTGTCACTTTCCCGACTGCCGGTGTTCCGGTTGCTACGGACGCGACCGCCATCGTGAGAACCGGTTTTAGTGCAAATTGGAACCCTTCGACAGGCGCCACCAATTATTTATTAAGCGTCTATTACAAAGAAGGAACGGAAAAAAAATATACCGACGGCGGATTTCTTGACCAATCTGTTGGGAATGTTATTACCTGTCCGGTAACCGGTTTGGATAGAAATATCGCCACCAAATGGTTCTATACCGTGAAAGCAGTCAGCGGAGGCGTTCCTTCCGAACCATCTAACGAAATAGAAGTAAATCTGGCTGAATTTGATCCGATAAGTTGTGACTATGAAAGTAATATGTCGCCGGGAGAAACTATTGCCGGCTATACGGCTGGTGGAGCGCCTATTGCCGGTCATGCATACAATTGTACTCAATATGCTGAATATTATCTCTTGCCGAATGTAAAAAAAGTTGCCGGATTTAAAATGAATGTTCAGGCGCTTCAAAACAAATCGGGAGATTCCGAATATGCTAAAATTACAATGAAACTGTGGAATGTAGACGAGAATGGAGAACCGGGAACCGTGCTGTATAGTGAAGATTTTG
This sequence comes from Dysgonamonadaceae bacterium, assembly GCA_031289145.1. Taxonomy (GTDB): domain Bacteria; phylum Bacteroidota; class Bacteroidia; order Bacteroidales; family Azobacteroidaceae; genus Azobacteroides. The sequence goes on from JAITQA010000022.1 coordinate 16,176, forward strand.
CATTCAGTGCACTTCAAACAGGAGAAAATATCCTCAATTTTGCCTCTCCGATCACTACCCCAGCCGAGTTTTTTATTGGATATGAAATTTATTATCATCCTTCCATTACAGATGTTTTTGGCGTTTATCCAACCAATCCGAGAGGTGAAGGAGGAAAAAATACCATGTACTGTTATCAGTACGGAACATGGTTTGCTATGCCGAACTTTTATTATTTATATTTCACTACTTCTTTATTCCTTTTCCCTGAAGCGTGTACATTTGTCCCTATCCCCGACTTTACGGCGCAACAAACTGCGCAAACGATGGATGTCTCATTCACAAACCAATCGGTTGCTTCTTCGGAGACCACTTGGCTGTGGGAATTTAGCGATGAAAGTACTTCAACCGAGGAAAATCCGACGCATACCTATACCTCATCCGGTAATTTTTCCGTGAAATTGACCGCAACCAATACTGTGGGGCGTGCAATTCAAACGAAAGAGGTAACCGTAACGCCGACCGTAATCCATTGGATGGGCGCTTCCTCTACCGATTGGAACACTCCGGCCAACTATTCGGAAAGCATTGCGCCCAATGCGAACATTGACGTCCGAATTTTGGCTTCGGCAACACGACTCCCTATCCTCACCGGCAACAAATCCGATAATGTTTGTAAAAACATTTATTTTGAACCCGGCGCAGAAATCGGCCGTCAGGATTTGCTGACCTATGACAAAGCCTTTGTTCAGTTGGACTTCAGTGCAAGCGGCTTGGAACGTAACCGCTGGTACATGCTTTCCAGCCCCTTGCAAGAACTGTATGTTGGCGACTTCAGCTTTAGCGGTTTTCCCGGAATGGATGTGAACCTGTTCCAACCAGACCCCGTACAGAACAATAAAGCCGTGTGGAAAAGACCTTCCGGTCTTACACATTCTTTCGCTGCAGGTGATGGCTTTCTTCTCTGGTTGGCGTCCGATCCTGAAGGGCAAGGGACCAAAGGGCTGATAAAATCCGGGGGTATCATAGAATTGCCCTACTTCGACAATCCCAATGTCCCGGCTGAAGTACATTGGACGCATGAATATGCACCGTCTGTATCCACTTTTGGCGGATGGAAAGACGAAGGCGGTTCTATAAGTCGAACCACAGCATCGGTAACCGTTGATCGTGACTTGAGCCAGGCATACCGCTTAGCCGAAGGGACAGTGAATAAACCCTTGAGCTTCGGTTCGGATCATTTCGCCATAGCCGGTAATCCGTATATGAGCAGCATCGACTTTGCTAAATTGCAAACGGAAAATTCACCTGTCATCAAAGATACTTATTATATATGGATTGGCGCCGGAGGTAACAGCACCACCTACACTCCCGGAAGTTATGCGGTATATAATGCAGGTATCGATGAAACTGCCGGGCCGCCCGCTATTGAATTGACCCAAAACATTGCCCCCATGCAATCGTTTATCGTCGAAAAATATGAATCAAGTTTTCCTGTAATTTCTTCTGATGACCCCTCTTCTGAAACTTTCTTAACTTTCGATTTGGAAAAAATCGGTGTTACCGATGGCAGTGCAGGTTTACGGTCAGCCGCTGTTCAAGGCGACAAATTAGCTATCGTCGCTTCGACCGCTCAGGCAGGTATACGCACCGTGATTGCTTCCCGTCAGACAGGTAATAACAGTTTCGGCTCTGCCGATTCCCGCAAACTTTTTAACGAAATCAACAGCATCCCGGAAGTCTATACGCTCAAACCGGGTACGAATAACGCACAGGTAGCTACAGCCGTCAATGTGTTAGGCGAAATCACCGGCGAAACGCTTATTCCTTTGGTCATATCGACGACTCATAAAGGTGAACTGACTTTTACCTTTAGCGGTATGGATACTTACAATGCGCGTATCTATCTATTGGATACCGAAACGAATACGGAAACCGAATTGACGGGCAAAGCGCAGTACGAATATCGCTTCGATTATGTACCCGCACAGTCCGGCGAGAAGATTCTACCCAACGAAAGCCGTTTCTTTATCCGGCTGAATAAA
>JAITQA010000111.1 GCA_031289145.1 Dysgonamonadaceae bacterium
AATCAAGAATTAATTGATACCCCTCCATCCTTGTGCGACGTTGTTTGCTCATGCGTTTTTGCCTGCAAAGGTAGGGACGGGATACTAAGTACGCAAGATGTATTTGCGCGGATGCTTACATTTTATAAACATTTTTAAACAGACTGAAATACAGTTATTTATTGTGAAAATCAAATTTATGTCAAAAAAATACCAATCATATAGTATGTTGATTATGAAATATTTTGTACATTTGCAAAAACTAACTTTTTACCCGGTACCTCCTCTTAATAAGAAGAGGTACTGTAATTTTAAACCGATTATTCATGTATTTACCTTATTTATAGTTGATTGGTTCATTTAGCGTTGTCGTCATTGCGGGCTTGACCCGCACATCTGATAATCGTTAATCATTGCAAAACAGAAGCGAAAACATCTCCCTCAATCAATTTATTTTGCAAAAAAAACAACACTTCAAAAAAGGTTTTCGTCATTTTTTCCTATATTTGCAGCAAAAGTGCAAAATAGTATGATTCAATACCAAATGGAATGGGAAAAACGGATAATCTGAAGCAATCTTTTGCACCTGTTTATGATACGGAAACACGGATGCTGATTCTGGGTACTTTGCCTGGCGCAAAATCGCTGGCATATAACGAATATTACGGCGACCCGAGAAACCGTTTTTGGCGGATTATTGCCGAAATAACAAACTATAAACTGCCGGAAAGCTATGCCGAAAAAAAGCAGATGTTGTTGGAAAACAATATTGGCCTTTGGGATGTTGTCCGGGAAGCGAATCGGGAAGGCAGTCTTGACAGTGCAATAAAAAATGAGGCGCCGAACGATTTGAACAGCCTAATCTTATCGCTTAGAAACCTAAAAGTAATCGCATTTAACGGAAAGAAAGCCGCACAATTTTATGATAAATACTTCAAAAGAGTCGACGGTATCCGCTATGCGAAATCTTCTATTTATCCTTGTCTTTTTTCAACTTGCTTACGGCTGATTCCAAGGATTCGGTAGGCTCAATAATATTGTATGCGCCCCAAAAATTCTCGTCGAAATAACCGATAGCCTCTTCACTCAGGGATTTCCGCATTGAAAATGATTCCTTGAGCGGTATTCGTAAAACACTTTCTTTTTGATTATCCGTCACAACCATTTCACTGACAACCGAATAACTTGTCGCGAACAACTTTATTTTCCAGTCGCATTTGAATTTGATTTCATTATGGATGTAATTCAGATAGCTTTTTCCATCCTGGTATTTATAGCCAACCACATATTCTACGCCTTCCGGAGAGAAGCGCAGGCCTTTTGGTTTCTGTTTCAGGATAAGGCTGGTTACCATATTTTTATCCCGCATATCTATTTGAAATTCAACGCGTGTAAAAGCCAATGTTTGCTGGTCGATATAATAAGTTCCGCGATAGAGTGGGGTAGCCGCCAGCGCTTCCGGAGAAAAATACACTACATATTGCATCCGGTCATTAATGCTTGTCGCATCGCCCAATTTGTATGTATAGTAGGGTAAAATTTCTTTGTCCAAAAGCATGTATGGATTCTTTACGATATCGACGTAAACTGAAAGATTAGGTCCTCCTAATAATTTGACCGACAGCGTATCGCTCTTTTTGGGACTCACTAACTTCCGACCTTTCAATACCTGTACCCGGTCGCTTTCGGCATCCGATTTATAAGAGCTTTTATAAATGTGGATGACGGCTTCTGAAATATTGATGTATTTTTTGCCTTTTTGTGCCGTTTCACGGTAAAAACCGGTTAATAGATTGGGTGTTATACTGTAATTTTCAGCTATCTTTTCTATCGCAATTTCTATTAATTCACGTGCATTTTTCCAACTCAAGACATTGACTTCTTTCAGATTGATTGTCCGGGAATTCATATAAAACACCTGGTTCGGACTATTGTTCTTCGAAATGGAAACTTTTGTATTGTAATAGCCTAAACAAGACAGTTCTATCTCCTTTACATCTAAAGTATCGTTCAATTTAAGCGTGAATTCTCCGTCCTCGTTAGCTATCGTACCGATATTTGTACCGGTAGCCGATACGGTTACATATCCGATTTTCTTTTGGGTCTGCTTGTCTTTTATCAATCCGCTGACAGTGTAATAATCCGTATCGTTTTGTGCCTGTATAGTAGGAAATAAGAGGATAAATCCTACTAACAGGGAAATTCGTCTTGCATTTTTGATAATTGTATTCATGAATATTTCAGTTTTAATATATATCTTTGTAAAAAAATTGACCAATCAAACATTTGTTGCAGTCAACGTCAAATAACAGTTATAAACACAGGATAAAACGATTTGTTCTTTTCCTGTTGTTTTTCTTTATTCCTGTCTTTCAAGACCGAAATGAATCTCTGTTTCCATTATCCGACAGATTCGTTTTCAAGGAGCCTGAAAAAATATCCTCAACGATTCTTGAAATTCCGGAGAAAACCGCTCATGTCAAAAAACCGAAAAAGAGTTACAGACAAACCTCGCCGACTCAGCCCGAAAAAATTGATTTTATCACCCTTCCGATTGAACCGGATTCAATCGTATTGGCTATTCACAGTATCCCTTTGGATACCCTGTCACTCCTTGCCGAAATGGAACAGCTTAAGACAAAGCCTTTTGCCGGTTACCATATACGAAAGTTCCATATTCCCCCCGCGGCGTACAAATTTAATCCCAAAGACCTCATTCTTCCCCTGAGTTTGATTACTGTCGGTGCGATTGCCTCAAATACCGATAATTTCCGGGACATTCTCCCCATAGAACGTGTCAATCCCCAAGACAGACTCACCCCATTTGACGATGTTTTTCAGCATGCGTCTGTGCCCGCTTTGTTCGTTTATGACGCCATAGGACAAGAAAAACACCATCCCGTCGACCAGTTTTTTCTGGCTGCCATGTCTTATGGGATTATGGTATTTCCCGTCCGTTACATCAAAGGGCATTATAATTCATCGCGGCCTTATGGGGGAAATCATTCATTCCCATCGGGACATACGGCATCGGCATTTATATGCTCCCACATCATATACAAAGAATTCAAAGATTCGGACCCCTTGTTGGCTTATTCCGGTTATTCTTTCGGCGTCATCACAGCCGGACTGCGGGTCGCTCACGACAAACACTGGGTCAGCGATGTTGTTGCCGGCGCCGGATTTGCCATACTCGCAACCGAACTGGCCTATTTTATTTATTTCCCCATTCGGAATCTTATTACCGATGAAGCCAATAAACTACTCGGCAAATACATTTTACTCAGCCCTGCAATAGATGCCAAATCCGCTGGATTAAATGTATCAATCAAGTTTTGAATACGCATCGGATTCTTCGCAATCGAACCCCTGAATTATTTGCAAACAAAGATATGACTTAAATGCCGGATTTCCTATAAACTTTGCTTATTTTTTTGTAATTTTGTGCATTATAGCAACAATATAAAAAATATGTATGAAAATATACAAAGCATCTGCCGGTTCGGGTAAAACCTATACCCTTGCGTTGGAATACATCAAAGAATTACTGCCGGAAAATAACGGCGATAAATACCGTCATATCCTTGCCGTTACGTTCACCAAAGATGCTACCGGAGAAATGAAAGACCGTATTTTAGCCGAATTGTACGGATTGGCTTTCAATACGGATGATTCGAAAGTTTTTCTGGAATCCGTCAAGCAAGCTTTGGCTGATTCCGGAAATGCAATGGATGAGGCGCTTATCCGAAACAGGGCGTTGATTGTTTTGAAAAAGATACTGCATGATTACAGCCGTTTGTATATCACAACGATTGACAGTTTTTTCCAGAAAATTCTTCGAAATTTGGCACGGGAATTAGGTAAAGGCTCCCGGTTCAATATTGAATTGAATACGGCAAAAGTGCGATTGGATGCCGTGAACGCAATGGTCGAAAATGCACATACCAACCCTCAACTCCTGCAATGGCTGACTACTTATGTTGAAAACAGATTAGAGCAAGGCGGTAACTGGCGATTTAAGGATGAAGTGTATCGTTTCAGCGCTTGCATCTACAACGAATTTTTTCAGGAGCATGAAAGTTTCCTGCTCAATCAGCTGGAAAATAATCCGGATGCTTTTAACGAATTGAAAAATCAGCACTACAGGCTTTTGCGGGAATACAAGGATTGGTTTCAAAAAACATACAAAACGGTGCTGGATTTACTGAACGAAAATTATTTGGAACCGACTGATTTTTTTCGGAAAGGAATTGTTATCAATTTCTGGAAAAACCTGGCGGAAAATCAAAAAGGGGATGCCGGGGGAACGATAACCAAACTGCTGGAGGATTCCGAAAATTGGGCTGCAAAGTCCCACAAAAGACGGGAAGATATCATTGCACTTGCCGAAACCCGTTTACAGGCGTTGCTACAGGAAACGGTCGCTGTTTTACGAAAACAGGATACATCCCGACTGATAGTAGGCAATATACATCAATTGGGTTTGGTTTGGTATATTGCAAGAGAAATAAACGACATGAATACCGAGAACAATCGTTTCATGCTGTCCGATACGGCTTTGTTTCTTAACCAAATGATTGATGGTTCCGATTCTCCTTTTATTTACGAAAAAATCGGAGCAGAAATACGGCACGTGATGATTGACGAATTTCAGGATACATCCCGACTGCAATGGGGAAATTTCAAAGCCTTATTGGCGGATATTTTGGCCAATAACTATTTCAGCATGATTGTAGGAGATATCAAACAATCGATTTACCGTTGGCGGAATGGCGATTGGCGAATCCTGAACCATGTCGCCGGAGAATTGTCTGCTGAAGCCGAGTCGCTTGCTTTCAATTTTCGCAGTGAAAAACAGGTTGTGGCATTCAACAATGCTTTTTTTACCTGTTCGGGAAAATTACTGGATGACAAATTCCGGGATGAATTGACCGCTTTAAGCGATTCGCCGTTTGCCTCGGTTTATACAGCGGACGAAGTCAGTCAGCAATCCCCCAAAAAGAACGATGCGGGATGTGTGTGTGTTGATTTCATTCAAGATGGTGAGGATGAAAAATACAAAGACCTGGTATTGAAACACTTGATTGAGAAAATACAGCTTCTGCAAATGGCCGGAATCCCGGCGAAAGCCATTTGTATCTTGGTGCGGAATAACAGTCAAATAAAAACGATAGCAGCCTGCTTTGCTTCAAAAAAAGACGATTATCCCGTTTTGGCTGAAAAGAATTTTCTGAATATCGTATCGAATGATGCCTTCCGCTTGGATTCCTCTTTGGCTATTTGTATTATTATAGCAGCGCTTAAAACCATTGCTTATCCGGAAAATCCTGTGAATAGAGCGGTATTGTCTCAACTTATCTCGCGTCTGTCGCCAAAGGAGGAAGATTTGGCTGACGCATATACGTGTTTGCCGATTCAGATGCCCCTTCTTGAACTTATCTCCCACTTGTACCGTAGCTATGATTTAGGAAAAATAGAAGGTCAGTCGGCTTATCTTTTCTATTTCTTTGATGCCGTTACAAATTATTTGAAAGACAATACGGCGGATATTCATTCGTTTCTTGATTATTGGGAGGAAGAATTGTCTCAGAAAACCATTCCTACCGGCGAAGGGATTGAGGGCATCCGTGCGATGACCATCCACAAATCGAAAGGTTTACAGTTCCATACAGTCTTGATTCCTTATTGCACATGGGAACTGAATCCCCAAAAAAATCCCATTGTTTGGTGTGGCAAGAAAGAGGGTTTTTACGATTTGGAATTGCTTCCTGTCAATTACTCCGAGAAAATGAAAGACACCATTTTTTCGGAAGAATACCAATATGAAACTTCACTTTCCTGGTTGGATAATCTGAATCTGTTGTATGTGGCTTTTACACGTGCAGAGCAAAATTTGTTCGTTTTCGGAAAATATAAAAAGACGCTTTCAGGCCCGGAGCATATCAAAAGTGTATCGGATTTATTGCAGGAGACTGTTCCGGAAATAGCCGGTAATTGGGATGCGGAATCTTTGCATTATGAGACAGGCGCTTTGGAGAAAAATCAAACATTGTCCGGGAAAGCGCAAGATAACCCCCTGAAGCAAACACCTTCGGCTTTTTATATCAACTTTGTTTCGGAGGCTTTTCCGGAAGGGAAATCCATTTTTAAACAATCCAATCAATCGCGTGATTTTATTGCATCGGATGCTCCGTCAAGAGAAAAATACATAGAATATGGAAATATCATGCATGCGCTTTTTGCCGGTATTCATACTTTGAACGACATTGAAAAATCAATAGATAAGCTCATTTCGGAAGGGCTTATTCTGCCTTGTGAAAAAATGATTTTCATAGATAAAGTAAGCGCCTTTATACGGAAAGCAGGTGTAGAAGATTGGTTTTCAGATAAATATAAGGTATATTCGGAATTTTCCATTATTGTAGAAGAAGCCGGAGAGGTGACTGCCAAACGTCCCGATCGGGTACTGATGTCTGAGAATCAAACCCTTATTATTGACTATAAATTCGGAGAACCGAATCCTGCTCACGAAAAACAAATGCAGACATACATTGCCCTTTTGCAGGAAATGCAATATCCCCAAGTAGAGGGTTATATTTGGTATGTGGAAAAGGATATATGTTTAAGTATCTAATTGTTATTGATGCTTATAAAACAGTTTTTCCTTTTTTTAATCCCTTTTCTTCGCCTTCTTTTAGCCCTTCTGCTCTACCTTCCGCTTTTCCTTTCGCTCTACCTTCCGCCAAGCCTTTCGCATGGAAGTTGTCCGGTATTTCGCCTGTCTTCAGGAACGAAATCCATTCATCCAACGGAGTAACCGCTTTTGCGTCAAATCCATCCACTCGCAAAATATAATATTCCGGAAACAAATCTCCAACGTTCTTATAGGTAAATTGTTCCTGCTGCCGTTTAGAGAGTTGCAATACATCATTTTTATGAAGACCGCGAAAAACCGTGTTCCCGTGATAAATGTAATCTTCTCCCTGCCCCAAATCAAAATAGACGATGTTGATGGAATAGAGTTTTTTGACACG